>DAOVQR010000032.1 GCA_030628575.1 bacterium | reverse complement strand
ATGATATCACCTGCTTTAATATTGATACGAAAAAGTTTTTCCGCAAAAATAGGATTTTTACATCCCTCTGTTTGGCTGGGTATTTGTCTCTTACATTTCTTGGATTTTTATTTAATATCTCGTTTTTCGATCCTTATCAGGCAGATTATTATTTTGCCCAAAAGGAATATCCAAAAGCCACAGAATATTATTCCAAGGTATTAGCGAGAAACCCCAGATATCATAAAGGGTGTTTGCGTATTGGTTATTCTTTGACTCATATGGATGGTGCAGATAAAAACAGAATAATAAAAATGTTTGATGATGCTCTATCAATGAATCCAAGATATGTGGAAACTGAACCTGAAGTTTTTCAGATTGCTGAGAAATTCGCCCAAAAATTATATCAAAATGAACTGATTTTTGGCAGAGGTTCGTATTATGACGCAAAATCAATATACGAGTTTATCATTCGATATCAACCGAAAAATGAAATTGCCAAGAAGAAATTGGCATGGATTCATAAAATAGAAACTGATATATATCCTCATCCATTTTCCAACTGTGAAATTGTCTTTTTTGATGGTCCTGTTGTTAGTGGGAAACCCAAAGGTGTTGATACAAACTTTTTGTCGGCAATGAATAAGGTTGGTGTTTCATTAAAGTACAATAATCGATTGCATAAAATAATGAACAAAAATTGCAAATTGAAAATCTATCTATATTCTAATATCGATAGAATAAATGAATGTTCAATTCCTGTTCAATTAAATCGCAAACAAAAAAACGGCATCGTTAACACAACAATAGATTTTCCTTATTATAGTAGATCGGGTGAGTACTTGTTGAGAATATATAATGGTGATGAAAAAATTGCTTTAGGTAGTTTTGTATTGAGAGGTAAGTATAATCCTACCGATATGGTAAGATTATATTACTATTATCTCAACAACAAGCGTTACTATGATGCATATGGAATTTTGTCATATGATGCAAGAAGCAAAAAGAATATGTCTAGTGATGAATTCCAAAAGGCAGTGAGCCGGATAGAATATTGTTATTTAGACAATTTTAGAAATGTAAAATTCAAAAATAAAGAGGAATGCACGGGAATTGCTAAAATAACCCTCAAGGATTACGGAGAAAAAGAAAAGAAAGTGAAAAGACTAATATGTCTTAAACGTCCGTGGGGCAACTGGCAAATTGACTGGAGCAAAAAAATATAAAATAAACAAATAAAAAAGAGCAGCAAATGCTGCTCTTTTAAATTAGCCAAACGTATTAATTTAAAGCTAAGTTTTATTTTATTCCTAATAAGCCAAGAAGCTATTTCCTAAAAGCTATTTTGTTACCTGTCCTGTATCCAAACATTTAATTTCTTTAATTATCCAGCCATCAGAACCATAAATTAGTAAAAATTCCCAAGGTGTTTGCCAATCTCCACCCCAATTTGCCCTAACTCGAACCGTAGCTTCCATTCCATCAATATCTTCTGATGCAATTTCAACTTCATCTGGCCCTTGTTGGATACAATAACTTGTTGGTACAAAAGTAACATCATTGAACAATTCTTTCAATTCTGCGCTAAGATATTTTTTAGCATATTCATAGTCAAGGGAAGCTCCGGGGATTGTTCCTAAAGTGCATATCATATAATTTTGTATTATATTACTCGGATTAGTACCAATTGTGGCCGTGGAAGTCGGGCTTATTGTTGGAGTTGATACCGATGTGGTGGTTGGTGTTGGAACAGGGGATGGAGTTTTATTTTTTAGCCAATAATATATCCCGTAACCACCAAGTCCTAATACCAGCAATCCGACCACAATCACTGCCAAAATAATGATGATAATTAATGTTGTGTTAGATTTTTTTTGTTGTTCCATGGTTGACCTCCAAATTTATATTAATCCTATCTTGCTTTTTACATCTTTTAAAGTTTTTTGAGCGATTGGGCAAACTTTGTCGGCACCAGAGGAGAGGATTGAATCAAGATGAGATTTATCAGTAATAAGTTTTTGATATTTGATTTGAATTGGTTTTAATTTTTCAATAATTAATTCGGCTAATTCTTTTTTCAAATCGCCGTATCCCCTACCAGAAAATTTTTTTTCAATTTCATCTTCGGTTTTTTCTGAAAATAATTTATATATCATCAACAAATTATAAAGTCCTTGCCTATTTTCATCAAATTTTATTTCTTTTCCGGAATCGGTCTGTGCCTTCATAATTTTGCGTTTTATATCATCAGGGGAATCAGCTAGAGCAATGTAATTATATGAACTTTCTGCAGATTTGCTCATCTTTTTCTTTGGATTATCCAGCCCCATGATTCTAGCTGCTTCTTTTCTTAATTGTATCTGAGGGACTTTAAATGTTTGCCCAAAACGATTATTAAATCTTTTTGCCAGAGTTCGACATAATTCCACATGTTGTTTTTGGTCTTCCCCAACAGGTACAACATCAGTATTATAAAGTAGAATATCAGCTGCCATTAATACTGGATAATCAAAAAGACCCACAGAAGAAAAATTTTGAATTTTGAATTTTGAATTTTGAATTTTTTCTTTGTATTGTGTCATTCTTTCTAGTTCACCTATAGTGGCAATAGTATTTAGAATCCAAGTTAATTCAGCATGAGCCGATATCCGAGATTGAATAAATAAAGGTGCTTTTTTAGGATCAATTCCGCAAGCTAAAAGTATTGCGGTAAGTTTGTAAGTATTTTCCTTTAATTTTTTTGGATCCTGAGGTACTGTAATAGCATGCAAATCTACAATAGAAAAAATAGCATCAAAATCGTCTTGCATTTTTACCCATTGAGTAATTGCCCCAAAATAGTTGCCAATGTGTATTATTCCTGATGGCTGAATCCCCGAAAAAACTCGTTTTTTGTTCATATTAACACTCCTCTCCAATCAATCACTAATTTGGTCTCTAATTCCCTCTAATTATTTGAGACCATTCGAGATAACATTCGAGATTGATTCGTGTTTTACTTTATTTTACTTTATCATATTTTATGATATAGTGGCAAATGAAAAGGCAATTATTATGAAAAGATCTCTTAAAGAAAAAAGGTGGCATAAAGCCACACTTGTTACTTGGTTTTTGCAAATTGTTCCATTTATTAGATTTATGGGTATAACTGGCTCAATGGCTTATGATATTGTTAAACCCAATTCTGATATTGATGTTTTTATCATAACTTACGAAAAAAGAATTTGGACCTGTCGTTATATAATTAGATGTCTGCTTAAATTAATTGGTCAATTGAGAACAGGTGATTTACCTCACCAGCGAGCAGGGAAAATATGTCCCAATCGATACGTTACTGATAAATATCTAATTATCAACCCGCAAAATAAATATCATGCCCAGGATTATACACAAATGGTGCCACTTTTTGATAAAGCAAATTATTATCAAAAATTTGTTATAGCCAATTCGTGGATGGAACAATATGGTTATTTTAAACCTCAAAAAGTATTAAATTTAGTCCACAGTACAGGATTAAGAATTATAAGAAATTTTCTTGAATGGATTTTAAAGGGTAAATATGGAGAAAAATTCGAACAATTTTGTAGAAAAAAGGGGGTGACAGAATTTAAAAATAAATTTTCTTCTTTTAATAAACCAGGATCTACAATTATAGCCAATGATAATGAAATTAGGATCCATGTTCATGCTCACTAAGCTAGAAAAAAAGTATTGGGATAAGGCGCAAAAAGCAGCAAGATTTTTGCAAGTCGTGCCGTTTGTTAGATTAATTGGGGTCAATGGTTCCTTAGCCCAAGGAAAAATTAATGCGCGTAGCGACATTGATATATTAATTATTGCAAAATCTAGCAGGATTTGGACTTGTCGGTTTTTTAGTATTATTTTGATGAAGTTTGCGGGTTTAAAAACATCAAAAAATAGGACTGCCGGTCAAATTTGCCTAAATCGTTTTATAACAGATAAATCTTTATGTATTGTGCCATATGATTATTATCATGCTCGAGATCATTCAAGTATGGTGCCGATTTATGATAAAAATTTGTATTATAAATATAAATTAGAAAATAGATGGATGAAGCAATATATAAAATGGCCAAAAATCACTAAACGATTGATAAAGGAAAGTAAAGCTTTGAAAAAATGCAGGAATTTTCTTGAATGGTTTTTATCTGGATCATTGGGTAATTGGCTGGAGAATCTGGCAAAAAAATATCAGATTAAAAAAATAAAAAACAACTCGTTAATTATACCAAATAAAGGAATTATTATTGCCAATGATAAGACGGTTTGTTTTCATCCTATAAGTAAATCTAAATTAGTAATTCGGGAAATTGATTGAATTTTCTTGACCCAAAGGAAAATTTTTGATACTATCAATTTCTGGTGGAAGTATAGATCCCCCTTCTTTACTCCCACCAGTATAGAATATAATTACGAATCAATCACAAATGTTATCTCAAATAGTCCCGAATAATTAGAGACAATTAGATACTAAATTAGTGATTGATTAGAGAGGAGTTTTGTTATGAAATTAAAACCATTAGGTGACAGAATTTTAGTAGAACAATTAGAGGCAGAAGAAAAAACTGCTGGTGGAATTTTAATTCCAGATACTGCTAAAGAAAAGCCACAGCGAGGTAAAGTAATAGCAATCGGAACAGGAAAAATTATTGATGGAAAAAAAATTGCACTTGATGTTAAAAAAGGCGACCAAGTATTATTTTCCAAATATGGCGGAGATGAAATAAAAATCGAAGGTCGAGAGTTAAAGATTTTAAAAGAAGAAGATATCCTCGCGATTATAGAATAATCGCTCAAATTTTAAATTTTAAATCAAATCCAAATTATTAATTATCAGCGTAGGTCAGCGATATGAATTCAAAGTCAGCGTTGGTCTGTGTATAATTTATGGAGTAAATTATGAGCAAACAAATTAAATTTTCAGAAGACGCAAGAGAAAAGTTAAAAGAAGGAATTAATACTTTAGCTGATACGGTCAAAGTTACACTTGGACCAAAAGGCAGAAATGTGGTGTTAGATAAGGGTTTTGGCGCGCCAACGATTACCAATGATGGTGTTACAATTGCCAAAGAAATTGAACTTGAAGATAAGTTTGTTAATATGGGTGCACAAATGATTAAAGAAGTTGCGGAAAAGACCAATAATGCAGCAGGCGATGGAACAACTACTGCTACAATTTTGGCTCAAGAGATGGTTAATGAGGGTTTAAAAAATATTACTGCTGGCGCCAATCCTATAGCTATAAGACATGGTATGGAAAAAGGTATTACTCAAGCAGTAGAATCATTAAAAAAATCAGCCAAGGAAATAGCTGGTAAGAATGAGATTGCTCAAGTTGCATCTATTGCTGCAGAAAGTGAAAAAATAGGGGAACTTATTGCTGAAATTATGGATATGGTGGGTAGAGACGGTGTTATTACTGTTGAAGAATCACAAACTATGGGTCTTTCCAAAGAAGTAGTTGAAGGAATGCAATTTGATGAAGGTTTTATCTCCCCTTATATGATGACAGATTCTAAATCACTTGAAGCTAATTTTGAAAATCCTTTAATTTTAATTACAGATAAAAAAATATCATCAGCAACTGATATTTCATCTTTGATGGAAAAAATGGTTCAATCTGGTAAAAAACATTTAGTAATTATTGCTGAAGATATTGAAGGTGAAGCGTTGGCAACACTAGTTCTCAATAAATTAAGAGGTGTATTTAATGCTTTAGCCGTCAAAGCCCCAGGATTTGGTGACAGACGCAAAGCAATGTTGGCCGATATCGCTGCCTTAACTGGTAGTCAGGTGATTTCCGAAGAGCTGGGAAGAAAATTAGAAGATGTGGAAATTGCCGATTTGGGTCAAGTCCGTAGAGTAGTATCAGACAAGGAAAAAACAACTATTATTGAAGGTAAGGGCAGCGGAGTAGATATTAAAGCACGTATTAATCAAATTAAACAGGAAATCAGCAAAGTTACCTCTGATTTTGATAAAGAAAAACTTCAGGAGCGATTGGCAAAATTAACTGGCGGTATAGGAGTGTTAAAGGTTGGAGCTGCAACCGAAAGTGAATTGAATTATTTAAAACTTAAAATTGAAGATGCTGTTTCTGCTACCAAAGCCGCAGTCGATGAAGGTATTGTAGCAGGTGGGGGAATAGCATTAATTGATGTTATTAAATCACTTGATAATGTAAAAGTTAATGATGAAGAACGTATTGGTATTGATATACTTAGACGCGCTCTTGAACAGCCAATTCGCCAAATCGCCCAAAATGCAGGTAAAGAAGGGGCAGTTGTAATTGAAAATATTCGCAAGCAAGAAAAAGGTATTGGTTATGATGCCAAAGAAGATCGATATGTTGATATGATAAAATCTGGAATTATTGATCCCGTTAAAGTTATTAAGGCAGAACTTCAAAATGCATCTTCTGCTGCTGGAATGCTTTTAACTACTGAAGCAGCCGTAACTGATTTGCCAGAGAAAAATCCGCCGGCTGGCGGACAACCTCCAATGCCAGCAGGTGGTATGGGCGGTATGCCGATGGGAATGTAATTATACACAGATCAACACAAATTTGAACGCAGATATACACAGATAATATAATAAGAAAAATCGACCTAAGAATTTAGGTCGATTTTTCTTATTATCTACGTAGACAAACTTTTATTTTTCCATTTCTTCAGCTTGTTCTTTACTCATCATTCTACACATTGTTGTGTCACATTTTGCGCAAGATCCTTTTGCCATATACCCACCCTTCTTAGTTCTTACGACCTTAGGATTTTTCATATCACTTTTTGCTTTACATTTTACACAATAAGCTTCCATTTTTACCTTTCTAGGTATAGAGATTTAATTATTTTCCAAAATCCCTATTCCCGATTAATAATTTTATTATTTATTATATTATATCAGATATAATTGATTATTCATAGTGCAGAGAATCAATCGGATCCTTGCGTGATGCTTGAATGGCAGGAGCAATGCCGAATATTAGACCAATTCCAATACATACACCCATGGATAGTATTACTGATTCTATAGTAATAACAGGTGTTAAATCAAAATAT
>DAOVQR010000014.1 GCA_030628575.1 bacterium | reverse complement strand
ATTTATGGCTACGATGAAATTGAAATGAATGATGAAGATATGGCAATTATCAAAGTGCCGCTTGGAGAATTATCAATTTTTGGCACTTTTGCTGGAAGAAGTGATAACAAAGCTTTTAGTGGAAAAGTGTTAGATTTTTTAAAGGACAAAGAGATAGAATTTGTGGTAGCGATAAGCGACAAAGAAGTGCCGGAAATTACTTCGGCAATAATGAAAATTAATCAAGAAGACGGCGAGACGCTTTCAGAGATGATTAGCAAAAATGGAGGTTCGTTAAGATGTGACACTTCAAAAATTGAGAGGTGGTCAACATTTGAAAGCGAATAAATTGCCAAAATAGATTAAAGAAAAAGAAATTTCTGTCTACATCACATAACAACGTATATCTGGCTACAGAAAATTGACCTTTTTAATTTCAAAGGAGTGTCAATTTTCTTCCGCCCAAATTTTCATCTCTTAGTTTGATGAGGGTTTGGGTGGGATTAATTAAAAACGTGCGTCTGATAATTAAAATTTATTCCATTAAAATCGGGGTGAAAACTTCAGACATACGCGAATATTATCGGAAATATGCTTTTCTTTTCACAGCTAACGCCTAACTATTTTCTATAATGAACAAATTTTATTTTATTTATTTTAAGAGGGGGGTATATGGTGTTTTCTTCTGTTCCGCTCCAGAAAACGATTTATTTATAAAGGAATGCAATCTAATCTGAGAATATGACATTAATTAAAACTTTCCGAAAAATTTCAAAATCAAACACAGCGATTGCTGGTGGCAAAGGATCTTCGCTTGGCGAAATGACACAGGCGAGTATTCCTGTCCCGGAAGGTTTTGTAATTCTTTCTAATGTTTTTGATAGATTTATTGAAGAAAAAAATTTGAATGTTGAAATTGATACTGTTTTAGATACAGTTGATATCAAAGAAATTCATACAGTTGAAAATGCTTCTGAAAAAATTCAGGCATTGATTCTTTCCAAAGAAATACCAGAAGATATTAAAACAGAAATTTTGAAGTTTTATAAAAAATTAGATTGTAAATATGTTGCAGTCCGTTCTTCTGCAACCTCCGAAGATTCAGCTTCTGCCGCTTGGGCTGGACAATTAGATAGCTTTCTTAATACAACAAAAGAAACGCTTTTAGAAAATGTTAAAAAATGCTGGGCTTCTTTATTTACTCCAAGAGCCATTTTTTACAGATTTGAAAACAAATTAAGCAAAGATAAGATTTCTGTTGCTGTTGTTGTTCAAAAAATGGTTGATTCTGAAAAGTCAGGAATTGCTTTTTCGGTTCATCCAGTTACACAAGATGAAAACCAAATAATTATTGAAGCGGGCATTGGTTTAGGTGAAGCAATTGTTTCCGGCTCAATAACTCCAGATAGTTATGTTGTAAATAAGCAGGAATTTTCAATTTTAGATATTAACGTTAATGAACAGACAAAGACACTATACAAAAAAGCTAAAGGTGGAAATGAATGGAAAGAATTAGGAGTTAAAGGCAAAAAACAAGTTTTAAATGAAAAAGAGATTATAGAATTGTCTAAACTGATTGTAAAAATTGAAAATCATTATGGGTTTCCTTGTGATATAGAATGGGCAAAAGAAAATGAAAAGTTTTATATTGTGCAAAGTAGACCGATTACTACTATTAGTGCTAAAAAAATTAAACAATTTAGTATTCAAGAAAGAATAATATTACCCAAAGACTTGTCCGTTTTTGAAATGGATGAGGAAAGTAATTATTTTTTTGTGGTGGCAAGAAAATCTGTTTTATTGTTAAGATGTTGCTTCCCTTGGGGTTATTGCGGTAATGAAAGATACAAAAAAATATTTGGTTTCCCGACACCCCACAAGCCCTTTTACAATAACCAGAGAGGGATTTTTGTTGATAAAAAAGCGATTGCAATTGAAAGAAAAGAAATTTCATTACAAATAGAAAAAAATCAAATTACCTCAAGACAATTGCAGATAAATGCCAAAAAGACGGGGCTAAACTTTGGAAAGAAAGCTTGGTTATTAAAAAAACAAACTTAAGCAGAAAAACAGATGAGGAATTAAAATCTTTAGTTGTAAAAGGAATAGAAGATTTAGTTAATTTATGTTCATATTTGCTATTTCCAATCTCCTTGCAATGCTATTTTGAGGAATCAATAAAAAATTGGCTCTCTCAAAAAGTTAAAGACCCTAAATTTAAGGATAACTATTTTAAAATTTTAACAACCCCTTCCAAGCAAAATTCTGGATATTTTGAACAAGTGGCTATCTTAAAATTAGCAATACTCTATAACGAAAATCGAGGGATAAAAAATAAAATAGATGATTATCTCCTTGAATTTGACACACTTGGAGTTAAATATGGTGTCGGTGAATTATGGAACAAAAAAGAAGTCGTTGAAAGAATAAAATATCTATCCAAACAATCTCCTAAAAAAAGATTATATCATATTTTATCAATACTGAAGCAAGCAGATGATAAGGTGGAAATCACACTGAAAAAATTAAATGCTGACAAAAATTTTAGGAAATTCATCGTAATAACGCGCTTATATGTATATTTGAGAACATATAGGACTGATATTATTTCGGGAGCTTTTGCAAATATGTTTCCCTTATTTAAAGAAATCGGGAAAAGAAACGCACTTAATTTAAGATCAGTTATTGAATGTTTACCAAACGAAATTATTAGCTTTAATTTTCCTGATAAAAAAACAATTACAGAGAGAGCAAAAACAAATATAATAAGAGGTGTTGATGGAAAGCTGTATTTTGCTTTTGGTGAAAAAGCAATCAAAGTTCATAAAAAATTATTAAAAAATGTTAATCAAAAAGTTATCAAGAAAAAAGTAAAAATTACAGAAAACAAAGAAATCAAAGGTGTTATTGCAAATAAGGGTATTGTCAAAGGGTTTGTCAAAATTGTTTTAGATAATACTGGGTTAAAAAAAATAAGTGAAGGCGATATTTTAGTTTCTTCAATGACCACCCCTGATTTTGTTCCTGCTATGGAAAAGGCATCAGCATTTATAACCGATGAGGGAGGAATTCTTTGCCACGCTGCAATAGTTTCAAGAGAAATGCAAAAACCTTGTATCATTGGAACAGGAAGTGCAACATCAATTTTAAAAGATGGCGATCTAGTAGAAGTTAACGCTAATCAAGGATTGGTTAAAATTCTAAAAAAGAAATAATAATAATGTGTTTTGAAAAATGAAATTTATAATTAATGAGAAAAGTTTATCAAATGAATGAGAACGAAAAATATTTTTTGAACTCAAGCCACGCTGCGCTCTTCTCCTTTCAGTCGTCGGAGTGTATAACAAGGGTTATACAAAATCAAGAAAAGTTTATTTTTTGAAGAAGTCAGCAAATTTATATATCCTTAACAATCATCTATTAATATTATGAAATTCAACAAATTAATTCCTGAATTAAGTGTGTCTAATTTTGACAAAAGCTTGAAATTTTATACTAACATTTTAGGTTTCAAAATTGAATATCAAAGAAAAGAATCTAAATTTGCCATGATTTCATTTCAAGAAAGTCAACTAATGATTGAAGAAACCAATAATCATTGGGTAACAGGCAAATTAGAGCATCCTTATGGTAGAGGAATTAATTTTCAAATAGAAGTTGATAAGATTAAACCAATTTTAGACAATCTTAAGAAAAATAATTATCCTATTTTTGTTAAACCTAAAGAAAATTGGTATAGACAAGACAATCAACTTTTTGGAAATAAAGAATTTCTCATTCAAGATCCGGATGGTTATTTATTAAGATTTGTAGAAGATTTAGGAACTAAACCATTGTAATTTTGTCGACTTTCTATATGTTATTTGAATATACTTAGTTCTGGATATACAACTTTTCTTGACTCAAGGAGACATTGCACTTTCGGGCTTCGTCCAAATTTGCTTGGGTTTGTATAATGTGATAAACTTTGTTTAATATGAAACTAAAAACATTATCCAAAAATTCAAAAAGAACTCATGAAGCAATGATTAATATACCATTGTCAGCTTTTCGGTATCTTTCTAAATATCCGCGTGAAAAAAAGAGTGTAGTAGAAATCGCCATAGATGATATTAAACGAGTTAATAGAGCCAAAACGCTTGACGAAATTATTAATGAAGCACGGCTCGATTATGCTTTGGGTAATTATACTACTCACAAAACTGCCAAGAGCTTAATTGCTGCACTTGAGGTATAATATGTTTATCAATCTCTCGCCGCGCTTCAAGCGAGCGTATCATAAATTACCGATAGTTATCCAAAAGGACTTCAAAACAATGTAGGACACCATGATATTTATAGAAAGTATTAGTCCAAATTGGGTAAAAAATCCAAATAAACTTCAGATATACAGGAACGTTATATTATGAAAGAAAAAACACTATTTCCAAACAAAAACATCATCACGGCTAAATACTTTAATATTCATCAAGATTGGGAAGTTCCTATTCCTGGATTTTTCATAATTGCTCCTTTACGAAAATTAAAATCTGTAGATCAATTTACTGGTGAAGAAGCAATTGAATTTATCAATTTAATTCGCAAAGCTCGTAAAGGGATGAGAAACGTTCTAAAAATTAATGAAGTCTATTTTTTTCAGAATGAAGATACTAAACATGGATTTCATTTATGGATTTTTCCTCGCTATGATTGGATGGAAAAATTCGGAAGAAAAATCCAATCCGTAAGACCAATTATGAATTATGCAAAAGAAAATATGTTAAGTAATGATATTTTCCAAGAAGTTAAAAAATATGTTAAAAAAATGAAGGAATTCATGTCTGATTTCTAGTACGGAAAAGTTTCAACTTCTCCGTTCCGTTTCACTCCACTACGCCCCCGCTACGCTCTGAAAATGTTGAAAGAAAAATCAAAAAGCATAATTTTAAAATAGCTATGAATAAAATTTTTAATGAAGACATTTTATTAGGAATAAATAAAATAGAAGATGATTCTATTGATTTAATATTGACCGATCCACCCTATTGTCTAGGTAAAGATTATGGCAATGATTCCGATCAAAAATCATCAAAAGATTATTTAAACTGGACATATCAATGGATTGATGCGGTTTTACCTAAACTAAAAAAAACCGGCAGTTTTTATATTTTTTTGAGTTGGCAATATTCACCAGAAATTTTTGTTTATTTAAAAAAGAAATTACGAATGGTTAATGAGATTATCTGGGATAGACGAGTACCTAGCATGGGCGGATCTACAAGAAAATTTTCTTCCGTTCATGATAACATAGGCTTTTTTGTTAAAAATAATGATTATTATTTTGATTTAGATAGTATTAGAATACCTTATGATGAAAAAACTAAAAAGGCAAGGACTCGTTCTATTTTTATTGGTGCGAAATGGCTTGAAATTGGATATAATCCAAAAGATTTATGGAGTGTATCTAGAATTCATGCACAGAACCCAGAAAGAGAAAATCATCCAACACAAAAACCATTGGAAATAATTGAACGAATGGTAAGGGCAAGTTGTCCAAAAAAAGGCATTGTCTTTGATCCGTTTATGGGAACGGGGACAACTGCTATTGCTTGCTTGGCAAATGACAAACAATATGTAGGATTTGAAATAAATAAAGATTATCATAAAATAATAATGGATAGGATTAAAAAATATAATAGCCGTCCAACCCTGTTTCAACAACAAAAACAGAGTAATTCGGCTCGGGGCATTCACCCTCAGCACCTCTGTCCTTCGCCAAACTAAAAAATCAAATTTTCTCTAAAGACACGGTTTAATCTAATGAAAATGAATTACCCTGTGGCAGAGACCACAGGGAATAACAAGTTAAAATATAATCTTGATTTATTATCAAGATTTTTTTATTTTCTTAAAAATGATATGATAACATTATGAAACCGCAAACTGTAAAAAAACTTTTAAAACTTAATTATGATCTGTATGAATCACAAGCTTTGGATTGGGATAAAACCCGATCCGCTATTTGGGAAAAACCTATTTTGGACTTTATTGACAAAATTAAACCAAAGTCATCTATTTTGGATTTAGGTTGTGGCAATGGACGTCTCTGCGATTGTATCGCAAAACACGGATTATCAACCAGATTCAATAGCGGATCAAAACAGATAAAACAATTAAAAATCAAGTATGTTGGAATAGACATTAGTAAAAAATTCATCGAGTTAAATAAGAAAAAATATCCAATTAGTCATTCTGAATCCTTCGATTGTCATTCTGAACACAGTGAAGAATCTCAGGACAGGCTCCGTGAAGAATCTCGAGATCCTTCGACTTCGCTCAAGATGACAGCGGAATTTAAAGTAGGGGATAGTTTAACGGTCAATTTCAAAAATCGTTTTGATTACATTATTAGCATTGCAGTTCTACATCATATTCCAAGTAAAGAATTACAATTAAAATTCCTAAGAAATATTTACCAAGCTCTAAAACCTAAGGGTAAAATCCTAATCTCGGTCTGGAACCGCTGGCAACCTAGGTATAAAAAATATTTTATACCTGCAAATCCGAAGCACGAAATCCCCGCACCAAAGCAAGCACGGTACGGGGCAAACCGAAATCCGAAACTAAGAAAATATCCACGTCAATCTGCGTCACTATCTGCGTTAATCAGCGATTTAGAAAAATGTGATACAATAGTACCATGGAAACAATCAGGCAAATTCAGATTTATTCATTGTTTCACAGCCGAAGAATTAAAAAAATTGGCGAAACAAACCGGTTTTAAAGATATCAAAACTTTTTATGCTGATAAAACAGGGGAGAGTGATAAAGAAAATGGATTAAATATATATTTAATAGGAGAAAAAAATGGGTGAAATCAAAAAATTTAGACCTGACATTGAAAAAGAATATACCCCAGAAAAAGAATCAAAACCTGAAAAAACCATTTTATTCATAAGACATCCATCTGTAAAATGGCTGGATATGCATTTAAAAAAAGCAGAATTAGAAGGTAAAGATATTGAAACATATACACTTGCGGATATTAAAGGTTTAAAGATGACCAGGTTATTAAGTGAATATCTTCAAAAAAAATTACCGGAAATCTTAAAAGAAGAAAATTTAAACAAAAAATTTATGATCTACACAAGTCCTATTCGTCGCTCTAAAAGCGAAGCTAATATTATTTCCAAAAATTTAAACCTAGCTCACTTAGAAAACCAAAAAGTGCCAATTCCAGCTAATAATATTCCTATAGAATTAGAATGTTTTTCTGAAATACCTTGGATTGGTAAAAAACAAGAAGCTCTTGATCTACTCAAAGAAGCAAAACAAAAAAATATCCACCCTATTAAATTATGGTTACAAAAAGATCCAGATAAAATCATTGATTTACTCAATAGTCAACTCTCAAAGGTAAAACAAGGTTTACAATTTCTTAACAGTTCTAAATATCCCTTTAATATTGTTTTTACTCATCGTCTTATACTTGGCTTAACCCTTTGGTTTATTGAAGAAAAAAATAAAGGAAAAAAGGATTTGACTATAACTCAAAAAGATTTACCTAAAATTATTGATCTAGTAGGCAAAATTGCTTACACTTCTATTAGCGAAATAAGCCGAAAAAAGAATCAATGGAACATTACTTCTATAGCCGAAACTCCCCATTTGGAAAAAAATTCAAAAATAGAAAAAGGTACTTATTAAAAAGGATAAATGAAACCATTAAATAAACAAAATATTCTATCTTATTTAGAAAAAAATATTTTTTCTCATCTTGATTTTATTACTCAGGGTCAATTACAGGAATTTAAAAAGATGAAAGGTGGTTTAGTCTCACGAGTTTTCCGTTTAGTAGTAGATAAAACTCCCTTTTACTTAAAACGAGTGATAAAATCTGTGCAGTATGAAAAGTTTTTTCCTGATCAAGATAATCAAGATGATTTTGAAAAAAAAGCTTTAAATGAAGTCAGAAAATGGATCTTTAATAACAATCGTCAAATTCCGGAATCAAGAGCTTTGAAAATCCTTGAAAAAAAAGTCAACCACGACATTACTCCACATATTTATTATCATGATACTTCTAACAGGGTTTTAATTCTCTCTGAGGTTTGTCCTGATGGTAAATTATTAGAAAACATTATCGATAAAAAAATAAACTTAGAAGCTTCAAAAAATCTTGCTAAATTTGCAGCTAAATTAGTTAGTAATACTTACGGGAAAACCAATCCTTTACGTTCTGTGAAAGAAGATAAAAAAGTAAAATTTATAAAACTTAAATATCAATGTTTAGAAGTTTATAAAAATTTAGATCCTAAAATCCGAAACCGAGTCAAAATACTTCAGACAAAATTTGTTCAGGAAAGCATGAAAATTAACAAAGTATTAGTTCATGGTGAATATCATCCTAGAAATATTTTGGTTAATGGTGCAAAAATTGGTACTTTTGATTTAGAAGAAGCTCATCTTGGTGATCCCGCTTTTGATATAGGAATTTTATTAGGATCGTATCTTTTGAGAGCAGATTATCATAAAAATATTCGCCCTTTAGTTATTAAATCTGTTTTGGAAATGATAAATGTCTATTTAAATAAAATTAATATCCCGGAAAACAGAAAGGATTTAGAAAACAGAATTAAACATTATATTGGAGGATTGATGCTTGGTAGAATTGATGGAATCTCTAGCTCATGGACTGTTTGGTTTAAAAAGGAAAATGCTAAAAGAACTGTTCGTCAACATGCAACACAAATTATTCTTGATGATAAAACTCCTCTTTATAATCTTATTCAAAAAATTCATAGATGAAATAGTAAATCAATAATCAAAAAAGATTTATTCATTGTTTCACAGCCGAAGAATTAAAAAAATTGGCGAAACAAACCGGTTTTAAAGATATCAAAACTTTTTATGCTGATAAAACAGGGAAGAGTGATAAAGAAAATGGATTAAATATATATTTGATAGGAAATAAATGATTAAAGCAAAAATTTTTATAATTTCTGGACCCTCGGGAGTAGGCAAAGATACTATTATCAAAGGCATACTAAAAAAGTATCCTGATTTGGTAGTGGTAAAAAGTTACACCAGTAGATCAAAAAGAAAATCTGATGAAGTAGGAAATAGAAAATTTATATCGCACAAGCAATTTAAAAAAATGATTGATAATAATGAAATGATTGAATATACTGAATTTTGTGGAAATTATTATGGAAGAAGTAAAAAAGATATTGAAAAAGTTTTACAGCAAAATAAAAATATTATCCTGGAAACTGACGCCATCGGTGTAAAAAATTATAAAAATTTGTTTCCTGATAAAACAATATCAATATCCATTAGATATGAAAATCCTGAACAGTTGATGAAAAGAATCGAAAAGAATCGACCAGAAACTTCAACAAAAGATCTTTCTTGGCGCCTAGATACGATGAAAAAAGAGAAGAAGTATGACAAATATCATAATTACAAAATAATAAATTATGAAGGAAAACCACAAAAAGCAATAGAAAAAGTAGCAAAGATTATCAAAACTATGACAGGAAGGAAAATGAATGCCAAAAAAGCTAAGGTTCTGATAATTGGCAAGGGGGGAAGGGAACATGCTTTAGGTTGGAAATTGGCTCAAAGCAACAAGGTTGAGGAAATTTTTTATTCCCCTGGCAATGCCGGTACTGCTTTAGAGCAAAAATCCGAAAATATTGAAATTGACGGAACTAAAAAAGAAAATTTTAAAAAATTATTCAATTGGATTAAAAACAATAAAATTGATCTTGTTATAGTTGGTCCTGAAGCGCCACTTGTTGACGGTATTGTTGATTATTTCCATAAAAATGGTTATAAGAATATTTTTGGTCCGACTAAAAAAGCAACAAAACTTGAATCAGATAAATTTTATTCATACGACACTATGAAGTTTTTTAATATTCCCCAAGCTGAATCAGTAAAATGTAGAATTAAAAAACAAGCAATTAAAGCAATAGAAAAAATGGTTAACAAAGATGGTATTGTCATTAAAGCTAGAGGACTTACAGGCGGAAAAGGTGTTAGTGTTTGTGATAATAAAAAACAAGCACTAAAACAAATCAAAGAACATTTTAAAAAATATGGAACTGATGTTTTAATTTCTGAAAGATTATTTGGCGAAGAATTTTCTATTTTTGCCATATCTGACGGCAATAAAGTTTATCCAATAAAAATTTCCCTTCAGGATCATAAACCATTATTAGATAAAGACAAAGGTCCAAATACTGGCGGTATGGGCGCTTATGGACCAGCACCAATTGCCAATAAAAAAACGATTGAATATATTACAAATAGAATGTTAACGCCAATCGTAAAAAAAATGAAAGAAGATAATAATATATTTAAAGGATTATTATATGCTGGAATGATGATGACAAAAGATGGAGCAAAAGTTATTGAATTTAATGTCCGTTTTGGTGATCCTGAATGTCAACCGGCAATGATGATGATAGAATCTGATTTATAT
>DAOVQR010000018.1 GCA_030628575.1 bacterium | reverse complement strand
GCAGAACATTAATATAGAATTGGTGGATATAGCTAAAGAAAAATCAATAATTTCTTGGCAATTGGAAAAAGCAATAAAAAGAACATTGGATAGCAATCAAAAAATTATTTTATATACAACACGCAAGGGTTTTGGTTCTATGATGATATGTAGAAATTGTAAATACGAATTTAAATGTTCTCGGTGTAATTTACCTTTAATTGAACACGAACATACAAAATTAGTTTGTCATCATTGCAATAAAAAGATTAATATTCCAGCTATTTGCCCAAAATGCCGAGGAACGAATTTGATATCTCTTGGAGTTGGAATTGATAAAGTATTCTCTGTTATTAAAAAATTATTTCCAACAGCAAAAATTCTTAAGATAGATAAAGACACTAAAAAGCTACATACTACAAGCTACAAGCTTAACGACATTATTATTGGAACAAAAAAGTTATTTAGTTATCCTGAAATAAATGCTGACTTAGTTGGAATTATTAATATTGATAATATGCTTAATTTACCAGATTACAAATCAGAAGAAAATACATATTTCACGCTCGTTGAATTAATAAATAGGACTAAAAATAAATTAATTATCCAAACATATAATCTAGAAAAAAACTTTTATCAATATTTTACAAATAATCAATTAGGTCAATTTTTATCTGATGAACTAAAACTTCGAAAAAAACATAATTATCCCCCATTCTCGCGGCTAATTAAAATCACTTATCAACATTGTGATAAATTTAAAGCTAAAAAAGAAATTGATAAAATTTACAAAATGCTACAAGCTACAAGCTACATGCTACATGCTGATTTGATTGGGCCAATACCATGTTTTATTGAAAAAATTAGAGGAAAATACCGCTATCAAATTATAATTAAGTTATCAGTTAATAGTTATCAGTTATCAGAGATAAAAAAAATAGTTGAATCTCTTCCACATGGTACAAGTGTAGATATTGACCCACTAAGTTTGTTATAATAGAAACACACAGATACACACAAATGTGAACACAGAAATACACGCCCCCACAAATTATGTGTGGATTTGTGTTCTGTTTTGTGTAGTTTTGTGTAAAAGGAGGTTTTATGAAAATTGGAATTTTTACAGAATGTTACAAGCCAATACTTAATGGTGTGGTAAATTCTATTATTGGTTTTAAAATGGGACTGGAAAAATTGGGACATGAAGTATATATTTTTTGTCCAACATATAAAGGACATAAAAATGACCCAAAAGACAAAAATATTATTCATTGTAAATCTTTTGCGCTTCCGGGAAAAAGTGGTTATCATTTTATTTTTCCCTTATCTGATGAGGTAAAAAAAATTGCCAAAGGTATGGATATTATTCATGTTCAACATCCTTTTATTATGGGTGATCGGGCTGCAGATACTTCTGAAAAATACAATATTCCAATAACTTTTACCAATCATACTCAATATGATCAATATGCTCATTATATTCCTATCTCTAAAAAATTTGTCATCAAAAGCATTATTAATTATATAAAAGGATTTACCAAGCGGGTTGATTTAATTATTGCTCCTGCCAAAGGAATTCAAGATAAACTACAATCTTATGGGGTAAAAACTCCGATTATGATTGTGCCAAATGGCATTGATGTGGCTAGATTTTCTAAAAAAGTACCAAAAATTGAAGTAGAAAAATTAAGAAAAAAATATAAAATTGATGTCAAAAATGATGTTTTGATATTTACCGGTCGAATTGCTGAAGAAAAAAACCTAACATTTCTTATTAAATCATTCAAAAAAGTATTAGAAAAAAAGCCAAATACAACTCTTCTTCTGGTTGGTGGCGGCATGGAACTTGATAAATTCCAGCAATTAGTAAAAGATGAAAATTTAGAAGGCAAGGCAATTATCACTGATTTTATACCTTATAAATTTATGCAGAATTATCTGGCTTTGGCAACATTTTACGTTACGGCATCTAAATCCGAAGTGCATCCCTTGACCTTACTTGAAGGTATGGCAGCCAGATTGCCAATAATAATTGTCAATGCACCAGGAACAGGAGATATTATTACTGACAAAAAAGACGGTTTAGTGGCAAAAGATGATATGGATGATTTTGTTAATCAAATTATAAAACTACTGGATGATAAAAAATTACTTGCAAAATTATCAAAAGGGGCAAAACAAACTTCCAAACAATATTCATTTTTGGCCACTTCAAAAACAATGCTTAAAGCATATAGTAAAGTAATAGCTTTGCATAATGATACCAATGCTACGAATAAAAAATAACTAATAATACAAATAATTATTAGTAGTATTAGTTTAAATATTAGTAACATTAGAATCAGGAGTATATTATGAACATACTAGTTACCGGTGGGGCTGGTTATATCGGCTCACACACAGTCAAAGAATTGGTTAAACAAAAACATAAAGTGGTGGTTTATGATGATTTAAGTTATGGTCATCGTGAAGCAGTTGATAAAATTAATTCTGATCAAAACATCGGAAAAGCAAAGTTAGTAGTAGCCAATCTAGCTGATTTCAACAAACTTAATTTACTGATGAAACAAGAAAAAATTGAAGCAGTTATTCATTTTGCTGGATTTATCCAAGTAAAAGAATCAGTTGAACATCCAGAATTGTATATTTATAATAATGTTTGTCTGGGAACTTTACTTTTGGACGCAATGGTAAAAAATAAAGTTAAATACATTATTTTTTCCTCTTCGGCTGGGGTCTATGGTGAACCCAAAAAAGTACCAATCAAAGAAAATAGTTCCAAAAACCCAGTTAACACCTATGGTCTAACCAAATTAATGTTTGAGCAAATTCTAGAACGATTTAGTATTGCTTATGATCTAAATTATTGTGCTCTCAGATATTTTAATGCAGCTGGGGCATCTAAAAACGCTGAAATTGGTGAAGATCACCATCCTGAAACACATATTATTCCTTTGATAATTCAAACTGCTTTGGGTCAACGTGATAAATTTACTATTTTTGGCAAGGATTATAAAACAAAAGATGGAACTTGTGTTCGTGATTATATTCACGTAGAAGATTTGGCAGATGCCCACATCAAAGCGCTTAAATTAATCAAATCAAAAAAGAAAAATTTTATTTATAATTTAGGACTAGGCAAAGGATTTTCCAATCTTGAATTAGTCAACGCTATCAAAAAGGTATCTGGGGTTGATTTTAAAGTTGATTATGGAAAGCGGCGGGCAGGAGATCCAGCAAAATTAATTGCAGATTCATCTAACGCTAAAAAAGAATTGAAGTGGAAGCCAAAATATGATAATATTGAAGGCATTATTGAAACAGCATATCGCTGGCACAGCCAGCACCCTCACGGGTTTAATGATACCAATGATACAAATAAAGATAACCAATGATACGAATAGATAAAAATTAGTATCATTAATAATAAATATTTATAACACTGACATTTTTATTTAATATTAATATCATCATTATGAAAATACTGACTTATCCTAATAAAAAATTAAAGCAAAAATCTCATAAAGTTCGCAAAGTTGATGAAGAAATTCGTCAACTGGCTTATGATATGCTGAAAATTATGAAAGTTAACAAAGGTGTAGGTCTTTCTGCTATACAAGTAGATAAACCAATAAAATTGGTTGTTACTGGCTATGAACCACCTGAAGATGCAAATGGAAAAACCTTAAAAAAATTAAAAGATAATGAAGTTATTCCAACTTTAATATTGATTAATCCCAAGATAACAAAAAAATCCCGCGAAACTGACATTATGGAAGAAGGATGCTTATCGTTACCAAACATAGAAGTACCAGTTAAAAGATCAATTAAAGCTAATATTTTAGCAACTGATCTAGAAGGACACCGAATAAAAATACGGGCAAAAGGATTATTTGCTCGAGTGCTCCTGCATGAAATTGATCATTTGGATGGAATATTAATTACTGACCATGGCCGTCCCGTAGCTTTAGCAAAGAATGGTAGAGTTGATAAGAAAGGCATTAAAAAAACTTAAAGATAAAAAAATCCGCCAACCGGCGAAAAAAGCAAAATCTTCCCAAAAAACAATATTGTAAATTTTTGTCAAAAAAAATAAGGACGGATTCTGTTTTATCCTGTAAGATTTATATGATTTAGTAAATCTTCAGGTTAAAAGAGAACCGTCCCCTATTAACTATTCTATTAACTATTTAATCAATTTGGTTCCATTGAATGTTTTTTAAAGTGCTAATAGAAAACAATACCATAAAATTGTCAATTTGTCAAGATTAGAGTATAATTTAAGCATAATGAAACAATTAAATGATAAATTGGTTAAAACTGCATACAAATGGCTTGAATCAAAAGATGGACAAAACATCCTTAAAGCCAGTTATTATTGTGAAACCCGAGATGTTTTTATTGCTCGTTTAGATAGTTTAAGATTAAAACTAAAAAAGAAATTAAAAAATATTGATACTGTTTCACTTCTTATTGCTATTACAGGTGAAATTGGCAATAATTCATTTGATCATAATTTAGGTAATTGGCGCGATACCCCAGGCATTTACTTTACTTATGATTTAAACAAAAAGATCATTGTCTTAGCAGATCGCGGACAAGGTGTTAAAAGAAGCATCAAACAAGTAAGACCTGAAACTAAAGATGATTTAGATGCTCTTGAAATTGCTTTTACAGAAATAATCTCTGGCCGAAGCCCTGAACAACGTGGTAATGGATTAAAATTTGTCGTAGAAATTGTCAAGAATAATCAGTTTAAACTTTTCTTCCAATCTGGAAAAGCAACAACGAAAATCTATGATCCTGATTATAAATTAGAATTTGCTAAAAATGATATTAATATCCAAGGAACAATTGCTATCATTAGTTATTAGTTTAAATTGGCTATTAGGAGTCGTATGAAAATAAAAATGGAAAAATTCGGCAAGATGCTGATTTCTCGACCAGCCGGCAAAGAAGCTTATTTGGCTGCTCAAGCTTATATATTGCCTAAAAAACCAGAAGAGATTGAATTAGATTTTTCTGAAGTAGCAGTACTAGGACCTTCTTGGGCAGACGAGTTTGTTACAAAACTACAAAAACGTTATCCAAATCAATTAAAAATTACCCATATTAATAACGCTTCTATTAAAAGCACTCTAGATATTTTGCAAAAAAAATAAGGACAATTCTGTTTTATCCTGTAAGATTTATATGATTTAGTAAATCCTCAGGTTAAAAGAGAACCGTCCCCTATATGCTATATATACTATTATTGACTTTCTCTATAATGCAACAAATATTCATTCGTAATATTGGTATTTAACATTAGTATCATTAGAATCATTATGACTTATCGGACAATATTTTTTGGCACGCCGGAATTTTCAGTACCTTTTTTAAAAGCATTGATAAATGGTGCTGGTTTTGATGTTGTTGGAGTTGCAACAACCCCTGATAGAAAATCAGGAAGGGGGCAAAAATTAAAACAGTCCCCTGTCGCTGAATATGTTAATCAATATAATTCAAATCTACGAAAGTATGCGAATGACACGAATAGATTGCCACGCTTCGCTCGCAATGACATTAAATTATTCAAACCTAAAAAAATCTTAAATCTGAAATCTGAAATCTTAAATCTACAGCCACAAGTGGCTGTATTAGTCGCTTATGGCAAAATTATTCCTCAAGAAATTATTGATCTTTTCCCAAAGGGCATTATCAATATCCATCCATCACTTCTTCCAAAATATCGCGGTCCTGATCCATTAAGAGCAGCTATATTAAATGGTGATGATAAAACCGGAATTAGTATTATGAAACTGGATAAAAAAATGGATCATGGTCCAATTATTAATCAAATTGAAATAAATATTACAGAGAATGACGATTTGGGTGATTTATACAAAAAAGTTATTAAAATCGGACCTGATTTCTTAGTAAAAACTCTCAAGCTTTATTTAGAAGGAAAATTAAAACTAAAAGAGCAAAACCATAAAAATGCCACATATTGTAAAATGATAATAAAAAAAGATGCTCAGATTAACTGGGATCAATCACCCCAAAAAATTGATAGACACATTAAAGCTTTTAATCCCATACCTGAAACCTATACTGATTTTAATAAGAAAATACTAAAAATTTTACAATCTCATCTAAAAAATGGTAAGCTAATTATTGATAGAGTTAAACCTGAAAATAAAAAACAAATGAGTTGGAAAAGCTTTATCAATGGCTATCGGGGTAAAATACCAAGTAAAATAATTGACAAAATCGTACTTTAATGATATGATTACATCTAGTAATTGCAAGTTAAGACCCGCAAAATGGCGGTTAAGAAAGGAAAGCAATAAATGCTTAAAATTAGACTTAGAAGGGGTGGAAAAAAACATCAGCCATATTACAGAATAGTAATTGCTGAACACACTTCACCTGTAAAAGGAAAATATAGAGATTTAATTGGAAATTATAATCCTAGAACAAAAAAAATTGTTTTGAATAAAGAAAAAGCTTTGGAATGGATGAATAAGGGAGCCAAACCTTCTAATACTGTAGCAAAACTATTTAAAAAAGAAGAGCTGCAGCATAAATCAATCGTCATTAAAATGTTTAAAACAAAGAGTAAAAAGCAGCTAGAAGAAGAAAAAAAGGCAAAAGAGGCAGAAAAAATAAAAGAAACAGCAGAAAAAGAAAAAGCAAAAGTAGAATTTGAGAATCAAAAGGAACAAGAAAAAATTGAAGATAAAGAAAAAGAAAGCAAAGAGACAAAAACAGAAGAAAGTAAAAAGGAAGATCAAGACAAACCAAAGGAGTCTAACACTGCAGAAGGTCGATCTAGTAGTGAAAAACCTGCCGATCATGGCAAGGCAAAATCCGACTCTGTTGATAAGAAAGATAAAGAATAACAGTAATAAGAAAGCTATGCAATTTATCTTAATGTAAATTGCCGCTTGTCAATCAGTTTTTGACTGATTGAATAAGGAGTAATCATGGCAGAAAAAGATCAAGAATTTGTTGAGTATGTTGTAAAGTCAATTGTCGATAATCCAGACGACGTAAAAGTCGATCGAAAAGTCGATGAAATGGGAGTTCTTATAGAATTATCCATCAACCCAGAAGATATGGGTAAAGTTATTGGTAAAGAAGGCCGAACTGCAAAATCATTGAGAACTTTACTTAGAGTATTGGGCGCAAAAAACAATTCGCGAATTAATCTAAAAATTACTGAACCAGAAGGTAGCACCAGACCAGCACCTAGAAAAGATGAAGAACCTGAAAAATCAGAAGAAAAAACTACTGAAATTTTATAAAAACAAAATAAATAATTATATTTACAAAAGATCACCACAGTCTTTTGAGATTAGGTGATTTTTTGTTTTATAATGGTACAAATAATTATTAGTTGCATTGGTAAAAAATATTTGTAACATTAAGATCATTATTATGAAAATTGATATCCTAACTTTATTTCCTAAAATGTTTAAGCCGATTCTTAATGAATCGATTATTAAACGTGCCCAAGAAAAAGGGTTGGTTTCTATTAAAGTCCACAATTTACGTGATTGGGCTAAAGATAAGTATAAAACTGTAGACGACACCCCTTATGGCGGCGGAGCGGGAATGATTTTAAAAGTAGATGTGATAGATCAAGCTTTAGCTAATCTACGTTCAAAATGTTCTAATTGTTCTAAATGTTCAAAACGCAACTCGAACAAGCGAAGCGATTCAACAATTCCAACATATAGAACGATTTTACTCACTCCCAAGGGTAAGAAATTCAATCAAAAAATGGCTAAAACTCTTACTCAATACTCAAACCTCTTACTCATTTGCGGTCATTACGGCGGTTTTGATGAAAGAATCCGACAATTGGTTGATATGGAAATATCAATCGGTGATTTTGTGCTTACCGGTGGTGAAATCCCCGCTATGACAATAATTGATACGGTAACTCGTCTTATTCCAGGTGTAATTAATCCTGATTCATTAAAAAACGAAAGTCATACTAAAAAAGGATATAAACAATATCCGCAATATACCAGACCGGAGAAATATAGATTAAAAGGTATCAAAATAAAAAAACCGCTCAGTGTTATCCCAAAGATACTACTGAGCGGGAATCATGCTAAGATTCAATCTTGGCGGGGAAAAATCTCCAAAAATGTCAAGCATTGACTTGAATCTAATTGATAGATATGATAATATCTTAATTAGAGAGTTAAATATGAATAATTTTGAAGACATCATCAAAATAGCACAACAGTTTTTGTGTTGTCCGATTTGTAAACGTAGATATAATTTTGACGAAATAAAATTAAGAGGTTGGCTTGACAACATTTATTTTTTACAAGTTGATTGTGATAATAACCATAAACCGATATCCATTTCTGTAGCAATCAGTTCTGAGCCAATTAATAAAAATATTATTAATGTATTTAAAAAACAAACTATAGTAAAAAAATCAAAAGATAATAATAATCTCATGGTCAAGGACTTAAAAGATTTTAATGGAGATTTTGAAAGCTTATGGAAAAAGTAACCTTAAAAGCCCAAAAACGCGATATTGTGGGGAAAAAAGTAAATAAATTACGTCAACAGGGAAAAATCCCTGCTGTTTTATATGGTCAAGGCAAAGTTGGGGAAAATTTAACATTAGATCATAATGAATTCATTAAAGCTTATAAACAAGCAGGTGGATCAACTTTAGTTGATCTTAAAATTGATGATAAAAATCCAATTAAAATCTTAATTCACGAACCACAATACAATCCAGTTACAGATAAAGCAATTCATGTTGATTTGTATAAAATTAAAATGGATGAAGAAATTACTACTCAAATTCCTTTGGAATTTATAGGAGAATCTTTGGCAGTTAAAGAACAAGAAGGAAATTTAATTAAAAATAAAGATGCAGTTGAAGTAAAATGTCTACCTGGTGATCTTATCCCTAATATTGAAGTTGATATCACAATTTTAAAAACATTTGATGATACAATTCATATTAAAGATTTAAAAGTTTCTGACACAATAAAAATTCAGGATAATCCTGAAGAAACTGTAGCTGTTGTTAATCCTCCGATTTCCGAAGAAGAATTGGAAGCAATGGAAAAAGAATCCGCAGCTGATGAAGAAAAAGAAGAAATTGAAAAGATGGAAACTGAAGCAGAAGCTGAAAAAGAAGCTAAGGAAAAAGAAGAAGGAAAAGAGGATAATAAAGAAGGTAAGGAAAAACCTAAAGAAGGTGAACAAAAATCTGATAATAAAAATGAGAAAAAGAAAAAATAATAAATAAAATCATAACATACGCTAATTTTAATACGCCAATTACGCAAAAGAATATTCGCGAAATTCGCGGTAAAAAATTTGCGCAGATTAAAACTATGTTTTACCATTTATTCATAACTGGTTGTTATCAAAATTATTATGATGCTGAACACATAGCCCATCTACTTGAAAAGATGGGTTATGTTTTAGGTGATGAAAAAAATGCTGATTTAATAGTTGTACTCACCTGTTCTGTTAGACAAAAACCTTTGGATAGAATTTATGGCAAAGTTAAAAATTGGCAGAAACTGCCAAAAAAACCGAAAATAATTATTACTGGTTGTGTTTTGCCGCATGATAAAAAAAAATTAAAAGAAAAAGTCGAAACAATTATTGATATTGATGATATTGAAAAAAAACTGCCTAAAATTCTAGACAAAAAAATCAACAAAAAATATCGAACTCAAACTGAATGTATTCCAAATGATCTTGATAAAAATACAGTGCTTGTGCCAATAATGTTCGGCTGTGATAATTTTTGTTCTTATTGCGCAGTTCCCTACACTCGCGGCCGCGAAAGATCAAAAAATGAAAAAGAAATTATTGATGAAATTGAAAAGCAAATCAAAAATGGTAAAAAAAGGATAATACTTCTGGGACAGAATGTGAATTCATATCAAAAGCGACAAGTAACAAGTAACAAGCGACAAGGAAAAATACCATTTGCTTCCTTATTAGAAAAAGTTGATAAAATTAACGGTG
>DAOVQR010000101.1 GCA_030628575.1 bacterium | reverse complement strand
TATTAATTTAGATTTGATTTGATATTTGACATTTGGATTTTGGATTTATTTAGGTTAATTAGTAATTAGGTTAATTAGGTTAATTTATATACTCATTATCTCCTCTTTTTTCTTATCAAACAACTCTTCAATCTTCCTATTTGCCTCATCAACAATTTTATTCAACTCTTTTTCAGCATCATAGCGGTCATCTTCGGTAATTTTTGACTGTTTTTCCAAATCCTTTACTTGATTCCAACCTTCTCCTCTGAGATTTCGAACAATCACTTTGGCTTCTTCGCTCAAACTTTTAATATATTTTACCAGTTCAGCTCTTCTTTCTTCGGTCATCGGCGGCAGGTTAATCCTTACAGTTTTCCCGTCATTAACTGGTGATAAACCCAAATCAGAATTTCGAATAGCTAATTCAATATCACCTAACGCATTCTTATCCCATGGTGTTATTACAATATGTGAAGCATCTGGGGTAGAAATTTGCGCGGTTTGCTTTAAAGGTGTTTGAGTGCCATAATATTCAACTTTTATTCCTTCCACTAATGAAGTATTGGCTTTTCCTGTTCTAACTTGCCTAAATTCATCGGCTAATTTTTCTAGAACTTCATCAATTTTTGGTTTTAATTCTCTAATTAATTTTTGATACATGATTAACCTCTGGTTAATTACACAAATCTACACAAATTAGAACACTAAATTAACACGCCAATTAAGTCAAGTTGCTAGATAAAAACCAGTAAATGGTGTGAGATTTTGTGCTGTGCCCCGTAGCGAGCTTTGCTCTGCTACTGGGGTTCCTTTCTGTGTTAATCTGTTGATATTTTTATTTTACCACAGTCCCCATCTTTTCGCCTAAAATTACTTTTTTTAAATTATCTTTTTTGTATAAATTAAATACCACTATTGGAATTTTCGATTTTTTAGAAATCTCAAAAGCTTCTTTATCCATAATTTTTAATCCTTTAACGATTGCTTCTTGATAAGATAGTTGATCGTATTTTTTGGCATCCTTAAACCTATCCGGATCTTTATCATAAACTCCATCAACATCAGTTGCCTTTAATATTACATCGCAGTTTGTCTCTTTTGCCCGCATCACAGAATTTGTATCATTTGTAACTCCTACGCGTCCCGTGCCACCACTATATATTACAACATATCCGTTTTTTAAATACTTATTAGCTAATTTCGAGCAATAATTATCTCCATAAATCCCCATTTCAAAAATATTGAGTATCTTGTTTTTTACTTTTTGCTGGTCTAGCATTGCTGAAAGAGAAATGGCATTTATAAAAGTGGCAATCATCCCCATTCTATCTGCTTTATCTTGACTTATTCCATGTTTTCTAGCATCTCTACCGCGAATAATATTTCCTCCACCAACAACAATTCCTAATTCAATTTTCATTTTTTTAATTGATTCTAAATTTTGGGCAATTTTTTCTACAAAATCAAAATTTATGCTTTCTTTCCCACCATAACCAAAACTAGCTCCAGAAAGTTTTAATAAGATTCTTTTATAATGAGATTGCAATGCTACTCTCCTAATTGATACCTAATAAGCCTTTTTACTTTTATATTTTCTCCGATTTTGGAAATATTTTCTTCCATAAGTTCTTTTACCGTCATATCGGGATCCTTAATAAAATCTTGCCCAAAGAGTTCTTTTTCACTTTTTGGATTCATCGAAGCAATCTGCATAGCAATATCATGAGCTAATTGATTAAACAATGGATTTTTAGCAGCAAAATCTGTTTCGCATGACAGTTCAATCAATACTCCAATTTTACCATTAGCATGAATATAGCTGGTGATTATTCCTTGATTGGCAGTTCTTTCTGATTTTTTCGCTGCTTTTATTGTCCCTTTTTTCTTTAGCAGTTCTTTAGCTTTTTTAAAATCCCCTTTTGCTTTCTCGAGTGCTTTTTTACAATCCATAATACCAACAGAAGTTTCTGCTCTCAATTTAGATACATCTTTACCTGAAATCATATTAACCTCCGGTTAATTACACAGAACTACACATAAAGAATTTCTAATTGTTCTAATTGACCTAAACAATTTTTAATTTTGTAATTTTCAATTTTTATTCAATTTTTAATGAGTCAATTTTTAAACATTGTAACATTGAAAATTCATTGTAAATTAAGAATTGATAATTTATATTTAGAATATTATTTAGGTTAATTAGGTTAATTTAAAAATGTGTTATTTTGTGTTCGCATCTGTGTTTTTCTGTGTGGTTTGCTTCTTGCTTTCTTCAATTTTTTCACCAACTAATTTCATAATTAATTCAATTGTTGGTTTTGAATCATCATTAGCTGGAATACAATGATCAATTAAATCAGGGTTGGCATTTATATCACATATACCAATAATTGGTATATTGTTCTTTTTTGCTTCCTTCACGGCAACACTCTCATCTACCACGTCGACAATAAATAATGCATCCGGCAATTTTTCCAAATTTCTAATTCCATTTAAATCATTTTGCAATTTTTCCAAATTTCTATTAAAGCGTGCCCTTTCTTGTTTTGTCATTTTTTCATATTCTGGAGTTTCTTTCTTCACTTCCATATTTTTTAATTTTTTTATTCCTAATCTAATTGTTTCAAAATTAGTCAGCATTCCACCGAGCCAACGATGACTAATATATGGCATACTTCCATCACTTGCTATTTGTTTAATTGCATCCTGCGCTTGTCTTTTTGTACCAACAAATAAAATCACTTTGTCTTCTCTTACTAATTTAGCAATATAATCCAAACTGTTAGATAACATTGATTTAGTTTTCTCAAGATCAATAATATAAATACCATCTCTTATGCCAAAAGAATATTGTTTCGTAGCTTTCGGATTAGATTTATCCTTTTTATGTCCGAAATGCGCTCCGGCCTTAATTAAATCATGAGTTGTAGGTAATTGCATAGTTCTCCAATGTATTAATCTGCACTAATCTATTCCGTTAATTACGCTAATAAAATATTGGCGATATTTGCGTAAATAGATTGGCGCAGGTTATTTCTTTTGATTCTTCTCTTTTTGTAATTTTTTCGCTTTATCTAATCTAGCTTTAAATTTATCAACACGTCCTGCTGTATCAACAAAACGATGTTCGCCAGTATATAACGGATGACAAGCAGAACAAACATCTAAATGAATTTCCGGTTCAGTTGAGCCAACTTCAAAACTATTACCACAAACACAGGTAACTTTTGCCTTTTTATAATATTTTGGATGAATTTTATCTTTCATAATATAATTGCTATTTGCGATTAGATTCATTACTTGTTACATGTTACTTGTCGCTTGTTACTATTTACTATGCTATTTTTAATCAGTATACCTCAGATTTAATTTTCTTGCAAGAGGTATGAATTTATGATAGTATAACAGGGATGGAAGATAATAATAAACAAAAAATTTTAAAACAAATTCGTGATACACATGAGATGATTAACACGACCGACGATAAGGATTTGAAACAGATGGCTCAAGAAGAGATACAATATCTTACTTCTTTATTGTTGAAAAAAGATCCAAATGATAATAAGAATATAATTATGGAAATCCGCTCTGGAGCTGGTGGTAATGAAGCAGAGCTTTTTGCTGCCCAACTTTGGAAAATGTATGCCAGATATTCTGAAATAAAAGGATGGAAGGTCTCTGTACTTGATACCAATAAAACATCTATTGGTGGTATTAAATCTTT
>DAOVQR010000057.1 GCA_030628575.1 bacterium | reverse complement strand
TATTTTTAGTGTTATGGAAATTAATATTCCCAGAACATCCGCTTTTCCAATTGGTAATAGAATAATCAACACCTTTATCCGCTCTTATTATAAAGTCGGCAATGCATCTGAAACAGTAAATTTTGAATTAGCAATTAAAGATGTAAATGACACCCTTGGTAAAATCACTAGAAATGGTGAAACTAATTGGATTGGTAATCTCAATTCTGTAATGGCAGTTATAAATCAAAATCAACTATATCTCACTCAATCGGGAAAAGCTGAAGCTTATTTGTTTCGAGAATCAAAAGTTAGTCATATTACTGAAAATCTCTCGCAAAATTTAGAACCACACCCATTAAAAACATTCTCTAATATTGTCAGTGGTGAATTAAAAGTAAACGATAAAATATTATTAGCTTCCCCAAAATTATTTGATTATTTATCTGTGGAAAGATTAAAACAAATTATGGGTAATAATGAAATCTTTTCAGCAGCTCAGCAAATCACAACTATTTTGAAGAAGGAAAAGACCCGTGAAATCAACTTAATAATTATTGAATTAAATACTAAAAAAGAATTCTCTTCTCGAATTATTAGAGAGGGTGAAGATACTATTTACCTTGATAAAGAAAACTTCAATTTATTTTTGACTGATATCAAAGAACAACTGAATTCTTTTAAACCATTGGTTGTAAAAATTGGAAAAGGTTTATCAAATACATATCAAAAAACGGTTAAATTCTCTCAAGAAAAAATTGCTCCTTCTGCCAAAGTTGGTTGGTCAAAACTGAAAGAAACAAGTCAAAAAAATATTGACAAAATAAAATCAAATACATTAATCAAAACACCCAAAGAACTTAAAGAAGAAAAAATATACGAAATTCACCGCTATAATAAAAATGATATAAAAACTAACACTTTAGTTAATAAAATTTCGCCTTTTTTCTCAAAGATAAAAGATTATTTTAAAAATATATTGGATTGGCTTTTAGATAAAAAACACCGCTCCATATTATACATCATATTTATAGTAATTCTATTAATAGTTTTGATTTTTAGTATTGGTAAATTTAGTCAAAAAAGAAAGGATGGTCAAGAAATTGAATCTAGACGTCAAGAATTAAATCAAGCAGAATCACGTTTTGAAGATGAAGCAAAATTAGCCATTCTCTATAATGATAATGAAAAAGCACTTGACATTTTGACTGAAATTATTGCAGTTTGTGAAAGAATAAATGATATCAACGAACTGGAAAATGAAGCAAATGATCTGTTGAATCAAGCCCAAGAAGAAATAGATAAATTGACAGATACTATTCGCATTAAAGATAAAAATGAGGTTGCTGCTTTTTCTCAAGCTAATCAATTCACGATCGTGAATGATATGATATTTTCAATAAATTCCGGAGGAAATTATATTGAGTTAAACTTAATACATTCAGATGGAGAAAACAAAAAAATTGAAATTCCACCAATTGACGGAACAACAAAATTACTTACATATTTAGGTGATGAAAAAAATGTAATGGTATATACTAACGAACGTGAAATGTATAAAACTACAGGTGATCAAAAAGATTTGGAAAAATTATATCCAATCCGTGGCCAGTGGTCTGAGACCGAGGATATTGTTACTTTTTTTGGGAGTATATATGCTTTGGACAAAAATCAAAATCAAATAATAAAGTATCATAAAACTGACGAAGGATATGAGAAAGGCATCAACTATATTAAAGATGATACTCAATCTGCTGATGTCGTATCTTTTGCCATTGATAGCAAAGTATATTTATTAAAACAAAATGGAGAAATTATAAAATTGAATAGAGGTAAAAAAATTGACTTTAATATTCCCGAAATTCCAAAACCAACATCCATAATTTCCAATCCCAAAAAAATTTACACAGACATTGAAGCTACTTGCATTTGGATACTTGATGGAAATAGAATTATTGAACTAGATAAAACAGGAACATTCATTAAACAATATGTCTTTAATGATTTAAATAACATTGATGATTTTATTATCGACTACGAAGCCAAAAAATTCTGGATATTGGATTCAAATAAAGTATATGAATGTAATTATTAAACAATTTTAAATTACCAATTTTAAATTTTAAACCCGCTTCGCCAAAGCCTGCTTCGCAGTATCTGCAGCGAGGCGAGTCAAATTCTAATTTTTAAATATTTAAAAATTAATTAATTAAAAATTGAATAAAAATTTGTAATTAAAAATTAAAAATTCTTATGAACACTATTCCCCTAAAAACCCCGAGATTAACTAAGAAACCAATAAAGTTTATTTTGGATAAAATTAAGTCGGAAAATATCCCAATTAAAAATGGAGATGTTTTTGTTTTTACGTCAAAAATTGTTTCTTATGATGAAAATCAACTTATTAAACTCACGAACGTGAAATGTATAGATAGGGCAAAAAAACTATCCAAAAAATATGATCTTGATCCTCATTTTACTCAGTTGATAATTGATGAATCTGACGAAATAATTGGCGGCTGCAAAAAAGCAATTTTAACTTTAAAAAATGGGATTTTAATTGCCAATGCTGGAGCTGATTTATCCAATGTTCCCAAAAGATATGCCTCAATTTGGCCAAAATCACCTGCTTTATCTGCTGATAGAATAAAAAAGTTGATTTATAAAAAGTTTGGTAAAAAAGTCGGAATTATTATTTCTGATTCCCACTGTCTCCCTTCGCGACATGGCACAACTGGTATGGCAATTGCCATTGCTGGGTTTAAAGGAATAATCTCTGAAATAGGGGAGTCGGATCTTTTTGACAAACCCCTACAAATCACATATCATAATATTGCTGATGAGCTGGCTGGAATTTCCAATTTTTTAATGGGGGAGTCATCTCAAAAAATTCCAGCTGTAATCATCAAAGACGCCAACATTAAATTATCAAATAAAAAAAGCCAGGATTTAACCAATGACTTACTGATTAATAAAGACGAAGATTTGTTTAATAAACTATATAAATAGAATCATGAAGTATGGAGTATGAATCATGCAAAGATATAAAATATTATGCATAATTCCTGATTCCTAATTCATTATTCAATTTCAAAGAAAGGATAATCATGTTCAAAAAAATTAATAAGAAAAAAATATTGTTTTTTATAATCTTCGTAATTTTAGGTGTAATTGCATTTCGAATCCCATTTACACATATAATTGGCTCAAAACAAACTTTCACGGCTTTTGACTTCATATCCCCTATCACCGGTGGATTTCTGGGAAGCTGGCTGGGAGCCGCGGCAGTTGGTGTTGTTGAAATCATTAATTTTTTCATTAAAGGCATGCAATTTTCCGCAACTACATTTATCCGCTTTTGGCCAGCTATCGCCGCCGCAATTTATTTTGGCACAAAATCAAAATGGATTAACCTCGTTCCCCTACTTTGTATCGTCTTATTCTTAGCCCATCCAATTGGCCGAACTGTCTGGTATTACCCTATCGCCTTTTGGTTCATACCTATATTATGTTCTTTTGGTAAACAAAGATTATCATTAAACGCCCTCGGCGCCACCTTCACCGCCCACGCTGTCGGTTCAACTGCCTTTTTATATGCTTTTGGCTTGCCTGCCGCAGTTTGGAAATCCTTAATGACAGTTGTCCCAGTCGAACGTCTAACTTTCGCAGTGGGAATTGCCTTATCTTATTTGATAATCAACAATATCCTAAATTACCTTGTCAAAAAGTTTGATATAAAACAACTAAAAAGTTTTGTTAATGAAAAACTAATCTTAAACTCAAAATCCCTAAAATCAAATTTATAGATTAATAAACAGTGCGTATATTATGCATATATTGGTCGAATATCTGCAAATATTACGTATAGAAACGAGTTAGGCGTAATTGTAGGTGCTTTCTTCCCCCACCCAGCCACCCTTAGAAGCACGCGTTTAAAATAAATAATTTTATAAACAAATTAAATTTATTAATATTATGACAAAAATGTTTAGTAAAATTTTCAAAGAAAGATATTATTCAGAAATCCAAAACATCTTAAAAAAAAGGGTAGTTCCAACAAAACAACAGATTGAAAAGGTTCTGGAAAAAGAAAAACTTGATTTAGATGATATTTATTTACTTGTTCAAACTTACGATAATCCAGAATTAAGAAATTTAGTAATTAAAACTGCTATCAAGAAAAGAGAAACAATTTGGAAAAATAGATTATTTTTAGTTCCACCCCTTTATGTTACAGATAGATGTATTAACGATTGCTTTTATTGTCCTTGGAGAAAAAGTAGCCCAATGCAAAGAAGAGCTTTAAGCAAAGAAGAGCTAAAAAAAGAAATTGATTTTTTGATAAACCAAGGCTACAGAACAATTGAGATTGTTGGAGCTTCTGACCCAACCTTTACTGCTGAAAAAATAGCAGAATTTATTAACATTACAAAAAAGAAACTTAATGAAGTTGGAGGTGGAAAAATTGGTCTAAATTTTGAATCTGCTTTAAAAAAAGATTATAAAAGATTTGTAAAAGTTGGTTTGCATTTTATGGTTTTATGGCAAGAAACTTATCATCCAGAAACTTACAAAAAATTACATCCTAAAAATACTCAAAAAGCAAATATGGATTATCGCTTGGACGCTTTTGATAGGGCAATTCAAGGTGGACTGAAAAGAGTAAGCATTGCTTTTCTTGGCAGACTTTATGATTGGAAATTTGAAGTTTTAGCTTTATTTACTCACGGAAGCTATTTAGAAAAAACTTATGGAATTCCTCCTTTTATTATTGGAACTCCAAGATGGAATTACGCACAGGGTTGTAAAATAAAAAAAGCTCCTTATGAATATTCAGATGAAGCATTTCTTTTAGTAGCAGCAATTTATAAGCTTGCTTTTCCTAAATCTTTGCCTTGGTTCAGTACTCGTGAAAAATTTGAACTAAGTAAAAAATCAGCAAGGGGTGGTGGAGCTTTATTTACTCTTGATTGTAGCACTACAGTTGGTGGTTATACTTTAAGAAAAGATTTTCCACAATTCCCTGTTTATTCAAAAGATTTATCTCAAGGTAAAGAATGGTTAAAATCTCTAGATTATAAACCAGAAGTTCATTTACCTTATTAAGATGATAAATATGAGTAGAAAAATTGTAAAAAAATTAAATAAAGCTACTTTAAGTAAAAAAGAATTTGATTCCCTCCTATTTTTAGAGAGAAAAATTTATCTAAAAACCGCTCGTGAGAGATTTGCTAAATTGGATTCCCATCTTAACCCAAATCATATTGATTGGAAATTAAGAATAAAAGCAAATGATGATCTTGTATTTTGTTTGAAAGATTATATAAACAAAAATTTATCTTATTTAAAGAAACTTAAATTAATTAGAATAATAGAACTTGGTGCATCTCTTGGTGCAATTACGACTTTATTTAATTTAAGAGAATTGGCAGAATTTAATTTATTGAAGAAATCAGAAATTTGGCTGATAGATATCGATAAAAAGGGACTTATTCAAACAAAGAAATTGAATTTTGATTTAAATTTAATTGTAAAAG
>DAOVQR010000052.1 GCA_030628575.1 bacterium | reverse complement strand
TTTAAAGAGACAAACACCTTATGTTGTTAAAGAGTAGGGCTTGACATAATATAACAGGACTGAATTTAGTTCAGGATCTTGAGATTCTGAAACAAGTTCAGAATGACAAAAACGGCTAAGTTTAAAATAACACTACTATATATAGCTGATACTCTCTAAAATATGTTTTATGAAAATTTGTACATCTTTTTTCATAGTATTTTTACCTGTTCATCCAACACCTTTTGCTTTAATAATGGATGCAATGATTGATAAGTCAATAAATCAACTTTTATATTCAATTTCTTTTCTAATTTGAATTTTAGTCTGACAAGATCAAAAAGACTTTTTTGTCTTTTAAATTTTATTAAAATATCAATATCACTATCTTTTTTAGATATTCCTTTAGCATAAGAACCAAAAATACTCGCTCTCTCAATTTCATGTTTTTCCAATATGGGATTGATTCTTTGTTTTATTTCTTTAATACTTTGATTGTTCATAAAACAGCTTTTTGTTAATTATTATTTTATTTAGTGAATTTGAAGGTGGAAAGCATTTTGTTAAATATATTTGTACTTGCTGTTGTCTCAGAATCATCACTAATATTTAAAGTTAATGATACAACCTGATTATCATTATTTACATGAATCATAATATCTCCAGGCCAAATTTCATCAAGATCTTTTAGCTTTAAACCAGAATATGTATTAATGGTTATCTTCTCAAAAACAGCATTATCATTTTCATAAAATACTGACTTGAGATAATTTTCTAAAGTTTGCGAATTATCTTTATTAGCTGAAGATATTGTAATAAAACTACCCTTAACTTTATTCCCGCTTTCTACGCCCTCGTTTGACGCATAAATATCCCCTTTTTTGTTTTGCACTAGAATATCATTACCAGATGTTTTAATAATCCAATCTGATGGATACTTGATAGAATATCCATATTTCTTATTCGTATAAACCCTCCAGTCCGCCGTTTTATCAGCAGTTGGTGTTGGTGATACGGTTGATGTTGCAGTTGGTGTGGATTTTTTGGTTGGTGTTATAACAACTTCTTCTTCTGGTTGCATAGTAGAATAAGCATACCATCCAAATCCACCAATAATTAATACTGCTAAAATCACAAAAACTACCCAAATCACTGGTGAAGTTTTTTTAGGTTGATTTTGTTGATTTGATTGACTCTGAGACATTTGTTCTTGATTCATTTTTGACTCCTTGTAAATTTTAATTCTTCACTATCTATTATACCAAATTTATCCCTCTACTGCACTAATTATATGATTTATTTTGGGTTCTCTTGAGGTTTTTTCAGACCTGCCTGCCGACGAAGCAGGTAATTATTTTTAGAAACTGTTGATCGTCTTAATCTTTTTTCCAGTTTCTTTCTTGCACCTCCAGCAATATCTCCCCCAGCTTTAGAATCAGATTTTAGTTTTGGCATTCCTCGGGAATTTTCCGTACGGTGAATTTCGGTAGTTGCCCGCTCACCAAGCATTGTAAAAATAAGTTTCAAATCATCCATATGATCACGTAAATTTTCTCGTTTTAAATTTTTGTATTTCTTGTATTGGCTAGGTGTCTTATCAAAAGTTGCTTTGGAAATTTCTGCTGTTAAAATTTCATAATCTCTTTGGATTTTAGCCCCGCGTTCTTCCCACTCATCAGTTAACTCTCCGCGAATTGTAATTCCACGCATTCTTTTCTCAATCCAGTCTCGAGAATATCCTTTAAATTTATAAAGCATTCTTGTTCTTTTAGTAGCAAGTTCTGGATTTTCAATCTCTTGTACTCGTTCATAGCCAACTCTTGCTAGCCAACGTTTAAATGGTTCAGCTTTGGGGGAAGGAATTGATTGAATAATGCGGAAAATTCCTTCCGTATTAGCACAATTCATTTTTTGTTTACCGCCTGTTGTAGAAATATTAAGGGTATGTACAATTTGTACCCACCCTTTAGCAAGTTCAGGATCTCTTAATTTCATTCTTTGTATATATTGCTTTGAATCAGTTGAATCTATTAAAGCCAAAACTATATCTTCAATTACAAACCACCACTCTTTTTTATGAATAGTTTTTCTAATTTTTTTACCCTTAAATAGGGCGATTTTTGTGGTTGTCGTTCTTCTATTCATATTTGAATGAATCACCCTGTGGCAGAGACCACAGGGTATCAAAGATCAAAAAGACGTAAATTGATATCCTCTGGTTTCTTACCTTGTTTGTTAATATATTTGATTACAATATCCCAATTTCCAGCTTCTCCAATTGTTGCAACATAGTAGCCATCTGACCAGAATTCTCCTCCCCAAAGATCTTTCTTGATTTCTGGGAATGTTTTAAAGATTTGTTTAGCTGTAATACTTTTTACTATTTTTACAACTTTGCCAATGCTGTATTTTGGATGAAATGAACAAAGTAGATGAATGCGATCATTGTCTGCACCAAGCTTTTCCATTTCTATTTCATATCGTATTTCAATTCCTTTTGTTATTTTTATTAATTCTTGTTCGATTTCTTTATTTAACAAAGCTTTTCTATACTTGACGGGAAATACAATATGATAATGAATTTGATAAGCACAATGAAATCCCTTTTTGACAATATTGTTCATACTTACAGTATGATATGAAAACCAATGGTTTTCAAACTTTCCTTAATGGTTACCCTGTGGCAGAGACCACAGGGAATAACAAGTTTAATATTTTATCTAAAATATTTGGAAATACCTCTTAATTTTCTACTACCAAATTTATCCCTCTACTGCACTAATGATATGATTTATTTTTGGTTCTCTTGAGGTTTTATCTACTGCCACCACATCAATCCGTAAATTTTTGTTTGGATAATCTTTGATTACAGCACGGGATAATAAACGAAGTTTTTTGGCTTTATGCCAATTAACCATTTCTTCGGGCCGACCTTGATCAAATCTAGTTTTGGTTTTTATTTCTACTAAAACAATATAATCGCCATCTTGGGCGATTATATCTATTTCTCCAACTCGCAATCGAACATTGCGACCGATGATTTTGTATCCTTTGTTAATAAGATACTTCCCGGCTATTTTTTCTCCCGATTCTCCAAGTTTTTTGCGTTGAAAAGTCATTACGTTCTTAAATCCAAAATCCAAATTACAAATGTCAAATGAAAAGAAGAAAATCCAAATGACTTAATAATTAATTTGACATTAAATCATTTGAGCTTGAATTGACATTTGGCATTTGAGTTTTGACATTAATTAAATTGTGCTTCGGGTTTATTTTCAACAGGTTTATCCTCTACTTTAGACGTTTCCTCTCCCCTACTTTGAGCAAATTTCTTATCCAACTCTTCTTGTTTCTTTTTCTTTGTTTCCTCTTTTTGCTTGGCTTCGACTTCTTTTCGAGTTTTTTCTTTTTCTTCTTCTTCCTTTCCTTTTTTCTCTTCCCAGATAGCAGTATCTTTAAATTCACCTTTACGTTTGATTTGTTTATCAGTTAATTCTCTCAGATAATAAAGTTTTGATCGACGAACCTTTATTCTTTTTGTTTTTTCGATTTTTACAACTGTTGGAGAATGTAAAGGAAAAGTTATTTCCACTCCAACGCCCAAGCTTTTTCTACGAACAGTAAAGCTAGCATCTAAGCTCTTGCCGCCAGAAGTTTTGATTACTATTCCTTCAAAAATTTGTATTCTACTTTTCTTGCCTTCTTGAATTTTTTGATGTACTCGAATAACATCCCCGGCTCTAAGCTCGGGAATATTTTTTTTCATATAAGTTTTTTGAAATTTTTTGATTAAATCCATAATAAATTGATAAAATGTAAAATGTAAAACTAAAAATGCAAAATAACAGTGTAAAGTTTAAAATAATTTATATTTTTTATCACTTGATCTTGAATTCTGATATCTTATTTCTGATATTCTGAATTGTTGTTTTACTTCTTGCGTTTTTAGTTTTAAATTATTTGTTAATTGTTCTTTTGGTTAGCTGTTGGTTTTTTGACGATATTATTTCCACAAATGTGGTTTTTTCTAATTTTCCAGTATATTTTTTGATTTTTTTCTTAGAAAATTGAACTATTCCGTCACAAGTAGCAAAAATAGTGTAATCCTTGCCATATTTTGTGTTGGCACCAGATCTATATTTGGAACCTCGTTGACGAATTAAAATATTGCCAGCAATCACCTTTTGACCGCCGAATTTTTTTATCCCCAGACGTTTTGACTGGGATTCTCTCCCTAATTTTGTCGCCCCTTTTGCTTTTGTATGAGCCATATTTTGCTCCGCAAAATAACTTATGAACTTATGGACTAATAAACGTATGAACAAATAAACTTAAGAACGAATGAGCAAGACATTCAACGAATAATTTTTTACGATATTGTTCTTTATTTCTTCAATTTATTCGTTTTTCGGTTTTTACATTCTTCTGTCCTTATGTTCTTATCTAGAATACCCGATATTTTTCTTTTTGTCAATCTTTGTTTATAATAAATAAAGGTAACTACCACTAATCTTTTTATCAATAACACTAATATTATCACTAATAAGGTTGCTGAGATGCTCTACGGTACTTATAATAAAGTAGGTTATGCTTATCAAGAAAAATATTATAAATTAGTGAAAAATATTGGTGGAAATTCGTGAATAAAAATTAGTGGAAGAGATACATTATGAATCCTAAATTTGTTCACTTACATACTCACAGCCATTATTCTTTGCTTGATGGATTATCAAAAATCCCAGATCTGGTAGCAAAAGCAAAAGAATTTAATATGCCGGCATTAGCCCTAACTGATCACGGCGTAATGTACGGGGTTATTGAATTTTATAAAGAATGCAAAAATGCGGGGATCAAACCGATTATTGGCTGCGAAGTTTATATTGCACCACGAACAATGAAAGATAAGCAGCCAAAAATAGATATAAGACCATACCATCTAGTTTTATTGGCTAAAAATATGACTGGCTACAAAAATCTGATTAAGCTAGTCAGCGCTGCTCATCTTCAAGGTTATTATTATAAACCAAGAGTTGATAAACAAATCCTTAAAAAATATTCTGAGGGATTAATAGCAAGCAGCGCTTGTTTAAATGGTGAAATACCCAGATTGATATTATCTGACAAAATTGACCAAGCCAAAAAAGCAATTAAATTTTATAAAAATATTTTTGCGCTCGGAGATTTTTATCTTGAAATTCAATATCATCCAAAATTGAAAGAGCAACAAATTGTAAATAAGCAAATTTTTCAACTGGCAAAAGAAACCAATACTAAAGTAATTTTGACAAATGATTCTCATTATTTGAACAAAGATGATCAAGAGGCACATGAAGTTTTGCTTTCGGTGCAAACTGGAAAAGATTATGACGACAAGGCAAGATTATCAATGATTGATGTTGATGCCTCATTTTATTCACCCGAATATGCTAGTAAAATTCTTGTTGACCATCCTGAAGTTTTAGAAAACACCATAGAAATTGCCAATAAATGCGATCTCCAGCTTGAATTAGGAAAAAACATTCTACCAGAATTTAAACTGCCGAAGGGCCTATCTGATTCATTTGAATATTTAAAAAAACTGGCCTATCAAGGTTTTAAAGATCGCTATCCAAATGATAAAAATAATGAAGCAAAAAAAAGAATGGACTACGAATTAACAATTATCAAAAAAACTGGCTTTGCTGATTATTTTTTAATCGTAGCTGACCTAATTAATTGGGCAAAATCTCAAGGGATAATTGTCGGACCAGGTCGTGGATCGGCGGCAGGTTCTATTGTTTCTTATTGTTTAAACATTACTGATT
>DAOVQR010000145.1 GCA_030628575.1 bacterium | reverse complement strand
TATTATCACATCTTTTTGTCTTAAATAATAATCAGAAGTGCAATGATGGCCGCATTGAGTGAAGACATAACCTCGAAAATCGTCTCTGATAATAATCTCTTCTATTTGGGTTTCTAGTCCAATTTTGCCCACTTTAAATTCTTTTAAACCAAATTTTTCTAATTCCCATTCTTTTTTCAACCAATCCTCAAAATCCCCACTATAATTAGTTTCTTTAATATTTATGTTCATAAAAACATCACTACTCGCATAAAGAACCCAACCATCAATTACAGACATCCAACTATCTATACGAGCGGGTATTTCATGAAAATATAATATATCATCAATGGAACTAAATGTTATCGTTCTCGAATATTCTTCCTCCTTAATTAAAATGTTTTCGGGATGTTTTAACTCATAATGATATTTTTCATTTTGATAAACCTTCCAAGAAATAGGATCTTTGTATGTTTTAGATACATGATAACAACTAGTTTTAGAATCAATGCCTTTGATAATATTTTCAACTTTTTTACACAGCAATGAATCTTTTAACTTAAAAGCAAGCTGTAAATAACAAGCGCTTTTATAAAATGGTGGTTTAATTTTTTCACATATTGAAAAATCTTTTTGGGCCTTCGCAAACTCTAAATAGCAACTTTCCTTCACTGGTGGGTCAGGAGTTTGATGTCCTAATGCTTTTGCAATATCAAACTCTTCAAATTTCTCACATTTTGTTACTCCAAGCATTTTTTCAGAAAGTTCTTCATCATAATCAAAAATTGAATCATTCCATTTATAAACCCAAATTTGCCAATTCCAGTTTTCTAAATCTTCTGCGTAAGCTGAATTGCCTTTGTATTCACCTCTTTTTTCAATGATTTCCATTTTTCTATCCATATCAATATCTTTCAACTGAAAATCTTCTGAATGCATTACCGTCCCACCTTTCAGAAAATTAGTTTTTATTATACTTTTATCTTTCTTGCGAATTTTTAACCAATCTATTTTATTTATCTCCCAATTTATTTTAAAAATTCCATATGCTGAATTACTAGCGCCTCCTGTTCCTAAACTTAAAACAATTTCCTTATCTCCATCTCCATCAATATCCAATATATCTTCTTTGCTGTTAACGAGAGGCATTGTTCTCATAGAATAACCGATTTCATCTGCACAAAAAGTGAAATCTGCAACCTTTTTAAAACCATTAATTTTATTAATCTCTCCAGAAATAATCTTGGGTGTGACTATTACTAAATAAACATTTTCAAAAAGTTCTAATTCTGATCCAAGCAGAAAAGCACTAATAATAATTTCATCTAATCCATCATTATTTAAATCATCAATAAAAAATCTTGCATTTTCTTTATCGTAATTTTCTGGAATAAAAATATTGATCACTTCTTCAATCGAATCGGTAATTTCAATCACTTTTATCTTATCTTCCTCCTCAAGTACAGCTTTCCTGCTTAAATCATCAATATCATATCTCAATGGAATGTAATCATTGTATATCAAAACTCCACAAATAAAAGAAACTAAAATAATTACAGTTATACCGATGAGCGTAGATATTCTTTTCTTTAAAATTGATTGTTGTTTATTTTGAATATTCATAAAAATTTTTGATAAATATAAAACAACTTTTTATTTCTCAACTAATGGGACGAAAGCAAAGCCGGGATATTCGTATTGTTGAAATTTGTCTTCGGACTTTTTTACAAAAAGCCAGATTGAAGAGCCAATCGGAACAACAATCCTGCCTTGAACTTCAAGCTGTCTTTTCCAGGCCTGAGGAAGTTCTTTGTGCAACGCTGCTGAAACCAAAATTTTATCATAGGGCGCTTTTTCTCTATATCCATTTGAGCCGTCATCACAAAAGAATTTTACAATCCCTTTTTCTAAAAAATTATATTTCTCTACATTTTTTTTGCCAAACTCCATAAGTTCAGGAATAATCTCAAAAGAAAACACGGTTCCATTTTCACCAACAATTTCTGCTAAAAGCGCGGTTGTCCAGCCAGAACCGGAACCAATATCCAAAACTCTGTCATTTTTGTCCGGTTCTAATTTCTCCAGCATAAAAGCAACAACCAGAGGTTGAGAAATTGTCTGGCCAAAACCAATAGGCAATGCCTCGTTTAACTCGGCTAAATGCTTTGTGTCTTCGGGCCCGCCTCGACTCGCCCGCGAGTCGGGCGAGGCGGGCAATATCGGACTTATCCTAATAAAACTGCATTTTTCTTGTTTGGCAATCTCTTTTAATTTGTCTAATAAAGTTTCTAAAATTTGACATTTGGATTTTGGATTTGATTTGACATTTGGTCCGTGCGGCACAAGTAAAAATGATCCTCTTTTTGCCTGAATTTTAATTACTAAAGCTATAGAAAGGAGCTTATCTCCCTGGAAAACTCCAAATCGCCAAATTTTTTGGCCCATCTTTTCTTGAAATCCTCCCCAATTCCAAGAATCCAAAAATGTCTTTTCCTCGCAATCCATCAAAAAATCCTCCCAAACCTGCTTTTGGGTTATTTCTTG
>DAOVQR010000046.1 GCA_030628575.1 bacterium | reverse complement strand
TAGAGGGACCAGAGACTGAATTAAAGGGCTAGAACCCTAAGGATGACAATCTGGCTCTCTCTGATATTTATCATATCATAGACTTATTTTTAAATTACTTTCTATATTTAATATACAAGGATGACAGTATTAGTTGAATTTAGTGTAACATCACTATAACAGTTAATAATAGTTTCTTATATTTTTTGTAACCGTTAGTAATCTATTTTAACTTTTTGTAACTTATTTTAACCTTTAAAATTAGTAGCCGCGTTTTAATTTTTTAATGTAAGTTTTATGTCTAGCGATTTGTCGTTTTTCTCGTCTGGTTAAATCTTTTTCACGATATCGGCGTTTTTTAGCTTCAGAAAGAAGACGATTTTGTTGAACCTGTCTGTTAAAACGTCTAAGCATTACCTCAAATGGAGGTGTTTTCGATCTTTTCCTGTTTTCTTGATAAGTATTATCCAATTTAATTCACCTTACCTTTCTGAAAGTCCATCGTAGCTTGTTAAAAACGAAGCGAAGCTGGACAAAATAGCTTTTACTTTTTAAATTATTCTTTTAAAATTATAACACAGAAATTCTAGCTTGTCTATATGAATCATGAAGGATGAATCATGAAGCATGGATATAATTCGAGTTCTATTATACTCTATATGTTAAGCCATTGAGCTTAGTAGTTTTCCGCCTAAAATGTGTAGATGAATATGATCAACAATTTGACCAGCGTGTTTTTTAACATTAAAAACTAAACGATAACCTTTATCAGAAATTTTTTTATCCCGAGCAATTTGTTGAGCCACTAAAATCATATGACCCAATAGTTCTTCATCTTCTTTTTTGGCTTCGTCAACATTATCGATGTGTTTTTTGGGAACTACTAGAATGTGGACAGGTGTCTTCGGGTTAATGTCATAAAAAGCCACAACTTTATTATCTTCATAAACCCTATTGGCATCCATTTGTTTAGCAGCAATTTTACAAAAAATACAGTTTTCCATAATAAACTCCAATTTTTAATTATAAATTTTTATTCAAATCCAAATGATTAAATTATTAATTTTAGAATTATCTATTCAAATACAAATTTTTGTAATTTATTATTTGTTATTTAAAATTGATTAAAAATTTAATATTTATAATTTAAAATTATTTTAAAAATTAAATTTATCTGAATAGTATTCTAAATATTGATTTACGACGCGATTTATAGGTATGATTTTGTTTTAGATAGTTTTCCCAGTTTTCTTTTACCCATTGTTTTTCTGATTTCAGTATATCACCTAATCCTCTTTCTTTTAAGTCATAGTCAATTACTCCGCCTTTATGTGGTGTGGCATATGCTTGCTCATGTGGTGAAGCAAATCCATGGGCGTAGTGCATAAATTCATGAGCTATTACGGCATCAATAACATAGCCAGGGATTCCTAGATCTCGAAAATAGCCGTTAATGGTAATGATGGAATTAAAATTTTCCACTCGTCTGCCCTTTTTAATTGATCCTAGCCGAGTTCTACACGGCCGACCAAATTTGATAATTAAATTATTTGTAATCTCAATATCTGAAAAATATCTTTGGTAAAGATATCTAAACCGTTCTTTTAGCCATTTATTATCACGTAAATCGTTCTGCATTATATTTTAATTCTAAACGACAGTCCTTTTTTAAGCAAGGACGGAGATGATGTGTAAATTATGATAATAAAAAAACCAACAGATCAATGTTATATCTGTCGGTTAATTTTCAAATTAATTTATTAATTTAATAATGAAGAAATTTTATTTTTCTTTCCTGTTCAGGGAATTTTTCAAAAATTTCCGAACTGAATCAGAAGAATCAGGACCAGCACATTTTCTACAAATGGATGGAGAACAATTATCAGAAACGTCTAATGGATTTCCAGTGAGTCGAGATTGGATTAGTGACTCACTTAATTTCCGCCCACATTTACAACAACGTAAACCGATTCTATGTAATAGCGCCATCTATTTTACCTCCTTTCTTCTTAAATTTTCACTTTTTTCCAAAATGATTCCATTTTTTTCCTTTTTTCTTCGCCATCTAATAGATATATTTCAGATAGATAGATTTCGTGAGGTATAACCTCCAAAAGCTCAAGTGCAGTTATTATCAACGAGTCGTCTGTGAGTTTCTCTTTCTTTACATATTTTAGAATATCTTTATTTGAAGGAGTTGATCTTTTTTGTATGAATGTAAGAAAATCTGGATTTTCTTTTTTTAAACGTTTTGCAATGTATTTATAGTATTTTACGAGCTCTTTTACAAGGAAATCTTTTTTGCAGTAACTTTTTAACGACTTGATTATACTATTTTGGTAAGGGTAATTTAGGATATGTAATTTAACTCCTATGGCTTTGTATCTACACATTGTAATTGCTGCTTTTTCCGCTTTTCTCAACTGTTTATTAAATAATTCCTTGCTTCGACTCCAGTATTCGTCATATGAAATTTTTTCTTGAAGAAAATCAATAAATAATTGAACACCCAGAGGCAATAAATCATTCATCTATTTCACCTCTTTCCTTGAATTTTTACTTTTTCGCCACTTTTCTATTTTTTCCTTTAAGCGCTCCATTTTAATCACCTCTTTCTTATATGATTTTTTTTAAAGAAATTTTTTCTAATTTCTTTTTGTTCTCTTTTTTCTCTTATTTTAGTTTTTTTACTGCGCTTTTCCAGATCTTGATACTTTTTGTCCAAAAACAATCACCTCTCTTTTTATTAAATTTTAAAACAGCAATCCCCTATTCTTAAAATACCAGATTATTGAGATTTAGCAAATTTTTAGTCCCAAAAAACAACCCTTGCTTTAAAAAGGACTGTTTTTTATTACTTTATTGGCAAATCTATTATTCTTTACCTAGTTCTAGAATTGCTTTGATGGCAACGACTAGACCAGAAGCAGCAACAAATACTAGGAAATTGGGAAAGACCGTTTCTACCCAACCAGCCAAATTAACATTAAGAGTAGAAAGCGCTTGTAAGCTAGCTACCCCAATTACCAATAGGGCAATTACTGCAACAAGGTAAGATTGAGTTTCTTTTCCAGTAATATTGAGAAAACCAACAATTAATCCCAAAAATAGCAAAATTATAGCTAAATAAGGAATTGATAGGAAACCGGCCAATATTGCCAGGATTAACCCAACAATAAATGACCATTTGCCTAAATCTTTCATAAGCCCCTTTCATGTAGTAGAAATTTGACCTATTTTTATTAAAAAATATTAATATCAATTGTTTCTACTTACCAAACATATTTTTATTTTATCACAATCATGTTATTTATTCCAATTTTAATCTTCTAGTAGCATAAAAACCGATAAAAAATGGTAGCCAGAAAGTGATGCCGCGGAAAGTTAAAGTGGCAATGGTAGCGATTTCAATTGGCGCGCCCAATGATGCCATAGTAACTGCCATTACTGGTTCCACTATACCAATACCAGAAGGAGTTGGTGAAACCATAATAAATACTACTGAGAAAATATAGCCGATTATCACAATATAAAATTCAGGATTATAACCAAAAGCCAAAAAACTGATGTATAGAACAAAGATTTGAATAAAATGGCCGAGCAAAGCAAAAGCTAAGGGTTCAAGAAATTTATGTTTGTTTCTTTTGTAGACCGATGTTGTATAGAATATTTCTGTTTGTAAATTGTTAATATTATCTTTTTTAATCAAATCTTTTTTACTTAATCTTTGACTGAAAAAATTAATAAATTTAGCAACACCTTCTAATAAATTTTTAAGATGATTTTTATTTTTATATCCTACCCAAAAAATTGACGAACCGGTAAGAACTAAAATAAACATTAAACTGGCGCTAATATAATGATAGGTTTGTAATTTATTCATGGTAAAAAGGAGAATTATACCTAAAATCATCAGTACTATAAAGGAACCATAATTGAGAAAATAATATAATAAATTGATTACCATAGCTTTGGAGCGTTTGATATTAAAAAGTTTTGGTCCAGCTTGAGAAAAAACAGTTAAGCCCGCGATACCGGCAGAAGGTAGAGCCAAATTAGTAAAATTAGCCGCTAAAAATACTTTTAAGATTTTTCTTATAGTTATATTGACATTATATATTTTAAATAGACCAGTAAAAATTTCTGCTTGATCTACTAAATATAATGTTTCAAAAGTAAAAAGGGCAAAAATGTAATACCAAATTCCTTGTTGAAGTGTTTTATAAAATTTTTCCAAATCAGAAAATTTGATTGCCAATATGACAAAAAAAACAATCAATATGATCCCAGAAACTATCGGCCAGAATTTTAGTTTAGTGCGCATACTATATATTTTAGTCGATGATTGAATTTATAACAAGTGGAGAAATTATTTCTTCACTTGACATTTTTATCTCCTAAATTTTGATTATTTCTCCAAATATTTTTTAGTCATTTTCAAAATTTGTTTATGTAGTTCTGGCTTAGCAATAATTATTCCTTTAGTATAACCAGAATTTTCAACTGGATTTCCCCATAAATCAGTTACTTTTAGTCCTGCTTCAGAAGTAATAAGGGCTTGTGGCGCAATATCCCAAGGAGTATTATGGGTAAATATTGCTCCGTCCATCCGACTACAAGCTGAATAGCAAGCAGACAGTATACAAGATTCTTTGGGAAAACCGCACCACATTTTTTTATTTAATTCACATAATAATGGCATAAGTTTATAATATGATTCTTTCCAGATTCCTATATAAAAATATGCATCTTGTATTTTATCCCTAGATTTAGAAATTATTTTGTTATTATTTAAATATGTCCCTTTGTTTTTTTCAGCAACAAACAGTTCATCATGAATTGGATCATACACAACAGACAGTATTATATTTTTGTTTTTCTTTAATGCAAGAACATTACAAAAATATGGAATGCCTTGAGCAAAAGCAATAGTTCCATCAATTGGATCTACGTACCATGTATATTCTGAATTTTTATTAATCTCTGGCAATTCTTCAGAAATAATATTGTGATTTGGAAATTTTTTCTCAATTGTTTCATTCATTAATTCATTAATTTTTATATCTGTCTTGGTGAGTATTTGTTTGCCTTTTTTCCAGCCAATGTTTTTTGTTTTATAAAATTCTTTTTTCGTGATTTTCCCAGCTTTTTTCACTAATTCAATTGCAAATTGTTTAAAATTTGACATTTTTAATCCTTTCAATATATTCTTTATATTCTTTAATTCTTGGCATTATTTCTTTGCGCATCCAAATTCGTTTGGTGCGAGCAATATTATCTTTGAATTTAATGTTTAAAATTTTAGAGAGTATTTTTTGAGTTTCTGGTTCAAGTGCATAAATAATATTGTATCCTTCTTCTAAGCCAATAATATTTACAAATGTTAAATTTGTTTTATATTTATCTTTTAATTTTTCTAGTGTATTTTTAATATCATCTTTCCTTGATTTGATTACTTGTTCTATGTCGATAATTTCCAATTGGGCTACACAAAGAATTTTATTTGAGTATTTTTGGACAGATATATCATCTTCTAAGATATTTGATAATTTATTACCAGAAACATCAGATTTAGCCATAAACATATCATGAGCAAATTTATCCTTGGGAGTATCTACTATTTTCTCCAGATAATTTGTGGCTTTTTTATCCCGTTTGTTACTGACACTGTTTTTTAGATTGATAGTATTGGAAATTATAGCTGCATAAAGCAAAATTGCATTTTTTTATCTATTTTTAGATTTTCTTTTTGATATAATTCAGTAAAATATGTGGCTAAAGAACCAATTTTTTCATATTTAAATTTGGTATTAGGAAAATATTGAAGTTCTGGATTTTTATGATGGTCAATGATTTGAATTATTTTCCTACGATCAATTGTCTTATTAACTACAAAATCAGCACTACAATCCAATAAAATTACTGCATCAAAATTATTTGTTTTAATATTTGATTTTATAGGTTTAATCTTATATTTTTTTAGAATATATTTTGGTTCTGGCTGAAGATTACCAAAAAATACTGGTTCATTTTTGATACTTTGTTGATTTAACATATTTGAATAAGCAACACAACAAGCATATCCATCCATATCTGGATTTTTACTTGTTGTAATCATGATATTTTTGAATTTTGATAATTTAGATAAATCTTGCATTAGATATCTTTTCTAATTTAGGACTTTCTCACTTTATGCAAATACGGTAGAAGGATTACGCCATTGATTAACCATATATTGCATAAGAGGTTT
>DAOVQR010000113.1 GCA_030628575.1 bacterium | reverse complement strand
TGCCATCATTGTTTTAATCGAATATGGTGGTGCCGGAAATGAAGCAGCCGAACCAGTAGCCAAAGGTATACTGCAATATTATTTTTCCACAGGCAAATTTGGTTTGACAAGAGATCAATAATTTGATATCATATTTTTAACCCATTGATGGCTTTTTTATTTTACTAACAAAAAAGCCATTTTCTTTAAAAATTAAATCCCGCCTCTTGTAAGAAGCGGGATAAATAAGGAGGTGATATTTCGTAATAAATTCAAAGGTGAAAGGAGATGATAAATCTGGGGAAACCTAATGATAAAAAACTGAAAGTAATTGATAAAATCCATAAAGACGAAATGAATGATTATGAATGAAAAAGGAGAAGATAAGTGACTAATAATGCAAATGATAATAATAAGGAACAAATTCAGGAAAAAATAGGAAATAAATATTTAGCAAATTTTCCTGAACGTGTTTCAAAATATTCTGGGATATGGAGAAAACCCAATAAAGATAATATAGAAAATAGTTTTTTAAATCCTCACCAAAAAGGGTCTGAAAGATATCCTCTTTATCGTGTTAATTAATTCTATCAAAATAAAAAATGAATTAATTATGATAAGGAGGGATTATGAGAGGATTTACACTTCTTCGGATTATTGAATTTACCTCGTTCCAGAAGGGTCCGACAACCAAAAAGGGAAGGAGGTGAATGAATTTGGCAAAACAAGGAGAATATCCAGGTACTCTTTTTCCAAAGATTGATCTGCGAGAAATTAAATCTGGTAACCAGCATGGTACCGGTAACATAATTCGAGCAGAAAAAATCGCATAAAAAAATTTGGGAAAGGAGAATTTGGAATTGGATAATAACTATTTTTTTGGAAAAAATAACGGAGATAAAAATGGGCCAGTAATTTGTATCACTGACCCCAAAAAAATAAAAGAAATCTCCGAAAGATTAAAATTAGAAAAATCCGAGGAGACAGGAAAACTCGATTTATCTCTTCAGAAATATCTTGATGATTCAGCAATGAAATTTCTGCTGAGATTGACGAGGTAACATTCGCGCGATTTTAAATTTATTCCATAGGCGGTTCTGATATAAACAGATGAACCGCCTTATTTTTTTATCCAAAATCTACCACATTCGCGACAATTCGAGACCAAATTGGCGATCGATTAGTGACAAATTATCCCCAACTCTTGACAAATTATTACTATTTTTGGTATCCTGTATTTAATTGATTTTTTATATTTATCTACTTCCCAATGGGTATGCAGGGTTCTTTTGTCGCTAAAGCTATAAAGAACAGGCAATCATGCATTCTGGGTGGGAAATTTTATTATCTAACACGTCGGAGGTTTTATGACAGAATTATTATTAACTAAAGTTGGTTTGGAGAAACTTCAAACCGAACTTAAAGATTTAAAAGAAAATAAGCGAAAAGAAATCAGAGAACGAATAAAAACCGCCAAAGAATACGGTGATTTATCAGAAAATTCTGAATATCAAGATGCCAAAGATCAACAAGCTTTTATTGAAGGTAGAATTCGGGAACTTGAAGAAATGATCAAAAGGGCCAAAATCGTGAATGGCAAAAAAGATTTAAGTAAAGTTGATGTTGGTGATAAAGTAACCATCAAGTTTAATGATGATAAAGAAACTTATCAAATAGTTGGTGCAACTGAATCTGATCCATCAGCTGGAAAAATTTCCGCTGAATCACCAATCGCTCAGGCCCTTTTGGGTTGTCAAGTTGGAGAAACAGTACAATTTCCTACTCCAGATGGGAAGATGGGTTGTAAGATATTAAAGATTGAATAAAAATAATCACCAATCAGATCTCGAATTTTATCGCTAATTATCTCAAATAAGATAATAAAAAATTTCTCCTAGATATTGTTTCAAGAGAAATTTTTTAGTATGATATAAATAGATATGAAAAAAGCAAATTATTGGGCAGCCGAAGTTGCTAAAGAAATTATAAAAGAGAGAGGTAAAAATCTCACTATTGCTACCGGAATTACTCCTTCGGGTCATATTCATATTGGTAATATGCGAGAAGTTTTGACTGCAGATTTGGTTAGAAGAGAATTAGAAAAACTTGGAGCAAAAGTAAGATTTATTTATATTACAGATGATTTTGATCGGCTTAGAAAACTATATCCATTCTTACCAAAAAACTTTGAAAAATACATTGGTTGGCCTCTTTCAAAAATACCAGATCCAAAAGGTGATAGATCAAAAACATATGCCCAAAGATTTTTAGAGCCATTTTTAAAAGTGCTTGATAATTTAGGGATATCCTATGAAAAAATATCTGCAACTAATATGTATGCTAGAGGATTTTTTACAGATAAAATAAAAGCTGTTTTGAAAAATAAAACCAAGATCAAAAAAATTCTAAAAGATATTTCTGGAAGAAAAATGCCTGATGATTGGTTTCCATTTAATCCTCTTTGTGCAAAATGCGGAAAAATTGACGAAGCAAAAATCATAAAAGAGGATTTGGAAAATAATAAAGTTAAGTACAAATGCAGTTGCGGCAAAACTGGCTGGGCTGATTTTTCAAAAGGTGAGGGTAAATTAGCATGGCGAGTTGATTGGCCTGCTCGTTGGAGTGCGATTCCAGTTGATGTAGAGCCGTATGGAAAAGAGCACGCTACGGTTGGCGGATCTTTTGATACCGGCAAAGCAATTTGTGAGCAGATTTTTAAGCACAAAGCACCTTTTGGAATTCCTTATGATCTACTTTACTTAAAAGGTTCACAAGGTAAGATGTCATCATCACTGGGGAATGTTATTTCTGCAGGGGAACTTTTAGAAGTTGTTCCACCAGAGATATTAAGATATATGTTTGCAAGAATTAATTACAGCCGAGAACTTAAATTTGATCCTGGTATGGGACTTTTACAATTAATTGATGAATATACTCGTCTTGAACAAAGATATAAAGAAAAAAATGCAACAAGTGTTGAAAACGCAATTTATGAAGCTTGTCAAATTCGAAGAGAAGGAAAATCAATTTCAGCTGTTCCATTTAGACATTTGATAAATACAGTTCAGGCAGCACAAGGCAATATAGATGAAATAAAAAGAATTCTAAAAAATACTGGTCACCAACAAGCTTTAGAAAACAATAAACTTTTAACAGAACAAATCAATAGAGTTAAGAATTGGCTAGAAAAATATGCTCCGGAAAATATTAAATTTACTGTTCAAGAACAAATTCCAAAGATTCAATTATCAGATAAACAAAAGGAGCTTTTATCAATTTTGGCCAAAGATTTAAAAAATAAAGGTTGGCAAGCCGAAAATCTTCATAATCATATTTATGAATTAGG
>DAOVQR010000111.1 GCA_030628575.1 bacterium | reverse complement strand
TCTGATATTTATCATATCATAGACTTATTTTTAAATTACTTTCTATATTTAATATACAAGGATGACAGTATTGGTTGAATTTAGTATAACATCACTATATCGGGCCGCCCGGCACCAAAGGTACATAGGGAGGTTTGAAATGAAAATAAATGAAAAAATGTTTAAAATGTATGATATTCGTGGAGTTTATCCAAAAGATTTGAATAAAAAAGTCGCATATAAAATCGGCAGGGCATATGCAGAACTTATTAAATCTGAAATTAACCCCGCCCATGGTGGGAACGGGGTAAAAAAATTAGATATTAAAATTGCAGTTGGTTATGATATGAGGGGTAGCTCAATAGAATTATTAGAATCGTTAATTGAGGGAATTACTGATGAAGGATTAGATGTGGTTGATATTGGTTTGGTTTCCGCTCCAACTTTTTATTATGCTGTCGCCAAGTATAATTACGACGGTGGAGTGATGATAACCGCATCACATAACCCAAAAGAATATAATGGATTTAAAATGACTCGCGCCAAAGCGGTTCCAGTTTCGGGAGAAAAAGGTATTTTTAAAATCAGAGATATGATCGCAAAAGATAAATTAAAAGATTCAAAAGTTAAAAAGGGGAAAGTGAGTAAAAAACAAGGTGTTCTTGAAGAACAAGTTCAAGAAGAATTAAAATATATAGATATTAAAAAAATTAAACCATTAAAGATTGTTGCAGATACAGCAAATGGCATGGGTGCTCAGTATTTAGATGAATTGTTTAAATATCTACCCTGCAAACTTATAAAAATGTATTTTGATCTTGATGGTTCCTTTCCAAACCATGAAGCAGATCCCTTAAAAGATGAAACGTTAGATGATCTTAAAAAGAAAGTATTAAAAGAAAAAGCAGATTTGGGAATTGCTACTGATGGAGATGGTGATAGGGTATTTTTTGTAACAGATAAAGGAAAAACTTTATATCAGCCCATTACCAGAGGATTGATGGCGCAAAGTTTTTTAAAAGATAGCCCTGGGGCAGTTGTTGCCTATGATATTCGTCCGGGAAAAATTACCCGCGATATGATTGTAGAAGCTGGTGGAAAACCATTAGTTACCAAAGTAGGACATTCATTAATAAAAGAAAAAGTAATTGAAACGGGCGCAATTTTTGCAGGGGAATCGTCTGGTCATTTTTTTGTAAAAGTTCCATACGGTGTTTATGAAACTCCAATGATTGTAATTTTGAAGTTATTGGAAATAATATCAGAAGCAAACAAACCCTTATCAGAAATAATAAAACCTTATGAAAAATATTTTGCATCAGGAGAAATTAATTCAGTAGTGGAAGATGTAAATGCAAAACTTAAAGAAATAGAAGAAAAATATAAAGATGGAAAAATAAATAAATTGGACGGAATTTCTGTTGAATTTAATGATTTTTGGTTTAATGTTCGTCCTTCCAATACCGAACCAAAATTGCGTCTGAATTTAGAAGCCGTATCAAAAGATATTATGCAACAAAAACGAGATGAGATACTAAAATTAATAAGAGGATAACTAAATATACTTGTTGCGAAATAACCTTTTCTACCGCAATCAGATAATTTTGGCTAAAAAACAATTCAGAGTTCGTCAACGTGTAACGTAAAGCTAAAAATGAAAAGTGTAAAACAACAACTTAAAATTTAAAATTTTATATATTTTTTTGTTTTTAGTTTTGAATTGTTATTTTGCATTTTACGTTTTGCATTTTACATTTATTCTGTGTTTCGTTACGAAAAATTATTTCGCAACAAGTCTACTGAAACAATTATTATATGCTGAAAAATATAAAGGGGCTTTTTTAAATAATCAACAGATTAAAGTTAGTGAAGTTAATGATATTTCAAAATCATGGATTTGTCATGGAGGAATTAATCATTTCCAAAAGAAGAAGTTGTCAAATAATTTAGCCAAATTATCTGCTGATTGTGGACGTATTCGTGGTCTCGGTGATTATTGGATGTATCAACTTTTATCGCAAGGAAAATTCGATATTGTTTTAGAAGCTAAAATTAAATTTTGGGATGTTGCACCTTTTAAAATTATTATCGAGGAAGCTGGTGGTAAAATGACTGATATTTATGGAAAACAGATTAATAAAACAACTACAACAGTTTTAGCAACAAATAAAAAATTACATAATAAAGTTTTGAGATATTTCGAATAATTAATTATCTGAAGCTAAATCTTCATATATTTTATTATCGATGTACTTAGCCAGGACAGGGGCTTGATTTTTGTTCTAAAAAGGGGTATGTTTGATACTTGGCAGTCGATTGGCTTATTTTATCTAAAATTAGCTCAATTGATATTTTATCCGTTGCCAGGCGGAGAAATTTAATAATTTAGGAGGAATAATGTATGAACAGTATGGAAAATGGTCGAACTACTGAAAATTCTGGAGGAGGGATTGAATGCATGAAAAACGGTGGATTATTTAATTTTCTTGACTCGATAATTATGTTTTTCTACATTCTATTCAACCCAGCTAAGTTTCCTGAGAAAGAAAAAGAAAAAATAAAGTTGCTGCCTGATATCTTTTCTCTCTCGACGGATCTAAAAAGATTGGCAGTTACTACAATTGTAATCAGTTTTATTTTTATTGGAGCATTTATTATTTCCCCCTGCACAATTAAGGGAGTATTAAATATGATTCCGATTTTAGGAAAATATATATTTGTAAATTTGCCGAATATGACTGATTCAATAGGAATGGCGCTAGTATCAATAATTGGCTTGATTGTGCTTACTTTATATTTGGTTGTTTTTGCATCCAATTTTATAGCCGTGAGCACAATTGATAATCTTGACCAAAAAGACAAAGGACTTTGGCACTATTTGAAGAACTCAATGCCCAATTTAACTGTTTATAACCCAATTGCCTATTTACTAATTTTAGGATTGATAATAGGTATTTTCTATGTTTGCAATGGCTACATTTCCAGTATTACTTTGTTTGGCTCGGTATTTTTAACATTAGTACAGCCAATTCAAAAGGTGATTGGATTTTTGTTCGCCATAATTGTTTCAGCGGGTTTTCTGATGGTTGTATTGTATGCTCCGGCAGAATATCATCGGGGACAAAATAATCGACCATCGATATTCAAAAAAATAATTAAGGTAATCTCGGCAAATAAATATGAATGGATCAAAAACGAATTAATTATTCTTCTTTGCCTGATTACTTTTTGCCTAATAATGTATGCAATACATTCTTATCTTGTTAGCTTATCGTTTCCGGCAGGAGATGCAATTCTTAAATTAATACTCAAGAATAAAATGTTAAACATACCTCAATACGAACTCGGGTATTGGAGTTTAGCAAAGATTTCAGAAGCGTTGGTCAATATTGTTTTTCTGTCGATATTTTTAG
>DAOVQR010000073.1 GCA_030628575.1 bacterium | reverse complement strand
ATTTTTGCAAAAAAAATATTCAAAATATTGATTATCGCGACCCGCAACTTCTAAAACGGTTTTTATCTGGCTGGGCTAGAATTAAACCAGCTAAAAAAACTGGTACTTGCCATAAACATCAAAAAAAATTAACTCAAGCGATTAAACGTGCTCGTTTTTTAGCAATTGTCCCTTATGTTAATCGATAATCAATTAGTTAATTGGTTAATTCGTTATTTGGTAAGGATCTCATATGTTAAAGATAACTGATTTAAAGCCAGGTGTAATTTTTAAGTTTGAATCGAATCCATATATTGTAATTTCCTCTGAACATTCTAAATCAGGTCGCGGAGGAGCAATTTTGAGATCAAAAATTAAAAACCTTCTAAATGGTGCCATAATTTCTAGAACCTTTAAGGGATCTGATAATCTAGAAGAAGTCCAACTGGAAAGGAAGAAATCGCAATATTTATATTCTGACAATAATAAACATTATTTTATGGACTCGCAAACTTTTGAGCAATTTGAAATTGATAAAACTTCTCTAGGAGAATCATCAAATTTCCTAAAAGAAGGCCAAGATATTGATGTAATTTTGTATGAAGAAAAACCAATAAATATTGACATACCGATTAAAATTGATTTAAAAGTTACTTACACGGAACCTGGTTTTAAGGGAAATACTCAATCAACAACATTTAAACCGGCCAAACTAGAAACTGGAGCCACGGTAGAAGTTCCGCTTTTTATTAATATTGATGATATAATAAGAGTGGATACACGGGATGGTAGATACGTTGAGAGAGTCTCGTAGTACACAAATACACAGATATCACAAATAACTCAGATTATTGATATAATATGAATATGAATAAATTATCCTATAAAATGATAGGTTTGAGTTTTGATGTATATAATAGATTAGGTTATGGGCATAAAGAAAAAATTTATCAAAAAGCATTACAAGAATTACTAGATAAAGAAAAAATCAAGTATCAAAGAGAAATTTATTGTCCAATTAAATTTGAATCAAAAGTTATTGGAAAATATTATTTAGATTTTCTAATAGATGATAAACTTATTCTTGAACTTAAGGTAGCTGAAGATTTTTATCCTAAACATTTTAAACAAGTAATTAACTATCTTAAAGCTAGAAAACTTAAATTAGGAATTATAATATTAATCACTAAATCAGGTATTAGAATTAAGCGAATTATAAATTAATTTGTGGAATTTGTGTCATCTGTGTATCGGAGTATTATGTATATTCAAGCCAGTAAACTTATTGGTCTTTCTGTAGGAAACTTAGATACTCGTTCCAAAATTGCTGAAATTAAGCAAATTTTTGTTGATATTAAAAAAGGAGAAATTATTGGTTTTTTGTGCAAAACTGGTGGTTTTTTTGGATCAAGAAAAATCATTTCCATTAATGATGTTTTAGATTTTGACAAAAACGCAATAATCATCAGGTCTGAAGATGAATTATCGGATCTAGATGAAATAATAAGAATTAAAAAAATAATCGATAAGGATTTATTCATTATTGGGATGAAAGCTCGAACAGAATCTGGTGAAGATTTAGGTAAAGTTTATGATTTTATTTTTGATTCAGAAGAATTAAAAATCACAAAATATTATCTTGGAGGAATTTTTACAGAAAAAATTCTACCTGCTAAAAAAGTGGTGAAAATTGATGAAAATAAACATGAGATAGTATTTTCTGATGATGTAATCAAAGTTACTAAATTAAAACGAACTAAAAAAGCAGTAGCTCAGAAAGCATTAGCATAAGATAGCTTTTTAAGAATTAGCTTCTTAGAAGAATCAAGAAGTATGAATTAGGAATCATGCATAATTCATACTCTATTATTCATACTTCGTAATTCAATTTTAAAGTTAAGAAGCTACAAGCTATAAAGGAGGTGAATGTCTAAACCTAATAAAGAAAAATATGATGTGATTGTGGTGGGAGCGGGACCAGGAGGATTGGCTGCCGCGATTGAATTGGCAAAAAATAAGCGTGAAGTTCTACTAATTGAAAAAAACAAGATTATTGGACCAAAAGTATGTGCCGGCGGATTAACTATCAAAGATTTTGATTTGGGGATTCCCAAAAAACTCGCTGATAAATTTTTTAAAAAAATATATCTTCATACTCCATTGCAAATCTCAACTCTTGAGAACAAAAAACCATCTGTCGCTACTGTTGATCGAGAAAAATTAGGTCAATGGATGAAAAAACAGGCAGAAAAATTTGGGGTTAAAATTCTTAAAGAGCGAGTTATTAATCTTGATAGAGAAAAAAATGAAATCATTTTAAAATCAGGTAAAAAATTAAAATATAATTATTTAATCGGCGCAGATGGAAGTAATTCAATCATTAGACAGAAACTAAATATCCCGAAAGAAAAAATATTAGTACTATATCAATATCTCGTTAAAAAAATCTATCCAAAAATGGAAGTTTTTGTCGATATTGAAAAATTCGGTCCATTTTATATTTGGATATTCCCACATAAAAATTTTACTTCCGTTGGGGCATATTGTGATTCAAAAATATTCTCTGTCAAAAAAAATAAGAATAATTTTGAAATTTGGTTAAAGAATCATAAAGTAGATTTAAAAGATGCAAAATATGAAGCTTGGACAATAAATTATGATTATCGCGGATTTGAATTTGGCAATATTTTTTTAGTTGGCGATGCTGGTGGTTTCACCTCGGGGCTGACTGGTGAAGGTATGTATTTTGCCATGGTTTCGGGAATAGAAGCGGCAAAGAAAATTATTAATCCGAGTTATAACTTAAAAGAATTGGATAAAATATTAAAAATTAAAAAATCTCATGAAAAATTTTTAGCTTCTTTGGAAGTAAATAAAGTATTATCAAAAATTGAGTTGGAACTAATAAATCTCATATCTAGAACAATGCTTTTTGATGAAAAAATAATAAATAAATTAGTGTAAATCATTTTCTTGTCTCAAGAGAAGTTTTATTGTATGATAAGGTTAGATGAATATAATTGAGCTGAATAAAATTTCTAAAACATATGGAAAAGGTGAGGGAAAAGTCAAGGCGTTGCAAAACGTTAGTTTGAATATTGAACGTGAAGAATTTGTGGCAATAATGGGGCCGAGTGGTTCAGGAAAAACTACTCTTTTAAATATGATTGGGCTGCTGGATAAACCTGATTCTGGAAAATATCTGCTTGATAACCGTGAAATTAATTCTGAAACTGGACAAAATACTCTAGCTTCCCTAAGACGAGATAAAATCGGTTTTGTTTTTCAGAGTTTTAATTTGCTTGCCAGAACTACGGCACTTGATAATGTTATAATGCCGGCGATTTATTCTGGACTAAAAAACAGGGTAAATGTTGCCAAGAAATTATTAGAACAAGTTGGATTAGGACACAGAATAAAACATAAACCAAATCAAATGTCGGGCGGGGAAAAACAACGTGTGGCAATCGCCAGGGCATTAATTAATAATCCGCAAATACTATTAACTGATGAACCAACTGGAAATCTAGATACAAAAACAGGTCAGGAAATTATGAAAATATTTACTGATTTGAATAAAAATAAAGGAATTACAATTTTAATGATCACCCACGAACCCGAAATTGCCAAACACGCACAACGTAGTATAAAAATGAGAGATGGGAAAATTAGTATAAACAATTTTTAATTTTAAATTTTTAATTTTTATTCAATTTATAATTAATTAATTTTAAAAATAAAAACTATTATGACTATTATTGAAAGTATAAAACTAGCATTTAAAGCCATTTGGGTGCATAAAATTCGCTCGTTTTTGACAATGCTGGGAATTATAATTGGTATTAGTTCAGTTGTACTTTTGGTTTCTCTTGGTGAAGGAGTAAAAGAGGATGTAAAAGGTATGATTGGCGATTTGGGATCTAATTTTATATTTATTATTGGCGGTGATATTGGTATTGATTCGCAATCCCAGGGACAAAATCAAGGCGGATTTAAAACTGCTTTTGGTAATCCAGCAAATTTAATTTCCAGCGATATATTTAAACCAGATGATATTAAAGAGTTAAAAAAAATAGATGGCGTGGAAAGAGCAGCTCCAATGGGAATTATTTCTGGTCTTGTTGGATATGATGATAAATTGACTTCTCCTTTAATGTGGTCCACAACTCCCGATATGCAATATATTATGTCTGGATTAAAAATAGATCAAGGCAGGTTCTTAGAACAAATTGATGAGGAAGACAAAAAACAAGTAATTGTTATTGGTGATATTCCTCGACAAAACCTATTTGGTGATGAAGATCCGATTGGTAAAAAAGTAAAAATCATCAGTCAAAATAAGGAACACGAATTTGAAGTTATCGGCACTTTTGCCAAACCAACAACAAGTTCATTATTTTCATCTGATTGGAATACTATAATGGTTATTCCCTACTCTACTGCTAAAGAAAAATTTAATAAAGGCGAAGATAATATTATGAGGATGGGAATTAAAGCTAATGATAATGCGGATGTAAAAAATGTAGCGGATAAAATTAAAGAAAATATGTTAAAAAGGCACAAAAAGGAAGAATTTACAATTATGACTCAAGATGATATGTTGGGGATGCTTGATGATATATTAAATATGTTGACCGCCTTCATTTCTGCTATTGCCGCTATTTCTCTCCTAGTTGGTGGTGTGGGGATTATGAATATTATGCT
>DAOVQR010000125.1 GCA_030628575.1 bacterium | reverse complement strand
TCGTCTTTGGTACATCTCTTAAAATACGTGGTAAATGCTTGTAGTTCGATCATAATTCTTTATTTTTATTACCATAAAGATAATATAATTCAGTTAATATTTAGAACATAGCCATAATAGACTGTTGCCAATATAATATAAAAAAAAGCTGCGCTAATAGGATAGCTTTAAACGGCTCTGGCTAAAAAGTGTTTTAATAATTAATAAGTGATGTTATATGGCGTGTTTAATTTTCAATTAATTCATTCTTAAAGGTGGATTAGTAAATTCCATTAAAAAATATCGTAATGATGTAATTGCAGACTGATTACACCATGCCTCAGCAATAAAAGAGTCTTTTTGATTAGAATCAAAAATATGCGGATGATATCGTAAAACAGTACTTAGTACAAAGGCGAATAAGTAATTCGACAATAGAGGATGCCAATGCAAATCAGTTGTATTTGTATTGGCTTTAGGAATAAAAAGCCAATATCTTTCATCTAAATTACAGACAGGATCTGGGCAAATAAAACCTGTCAGAACGTTAATAGCATCTTGTCGAATTTGTTGATATTGGTCATTTCGGTTTTCTGGTGTTAATGGTAACTGATTGAATCTTATGAGTGAGTGGTTCGCTAAGGAAGAACTGGTTCTTTCATATGCAATAAGCCAATTGGTCTTATCATCCGCAGAAAAATTATTGAAATTAATTATGGAATAACTTCCTGAAGTTAAATAGTTGGTAACAGTATTGATTTGTGAATCATACACAACCATTTCAAACCAAGCTTGATTATTTCTTTCCCTAAGCAAAGATTGGGCGTCAATACTTTTCTTAATAATACCATAAAACAGTTCAAGTTCGTGTGAAATATCATCACAGTATTCAATGAATTCAGACAATTTGACTGTAATTGTATTTGCAAATGGCCAGTTCTGGTCAAATAATCGCTCATAAAATATGGCAAATATATTACGTTTACCATTTTGAATAGGCGGATGAATTTCTATTTCAAAATCAATAATACGACTTGGAGATTGGGCTATTGCTGACAATCCATGATAAATACTTGTTGATTTTAATGTAATTCCAGATACTGAACGCTTAGTCACAATATAAGCTTTAGCCAAATTCAGAAAGCTATAGTAATAAAGTAATCCAGCTGACTTCCAATCTAATTTACATGCACTGCGGAAATAGGTTTTTGCTTGATCAATCCAAGGTGCAGTGACTAGTTTTCCATAAATTGCGTTAGGACCTGAGATATACCGTAGTATAGTAAACTCCTGCCACAATTGTACTTCAGGTCTAGAAGTGGTTCGAACGTCATAAGGAGTTTTATTCCCAAATGGTATAAATTTAATAAAGCCCATTTTCTGTTTTTATTATTATTTTGACTAACGTTAAATTTTGTTGTTGATTATCAATATTTTATACTTTTCTCAAATTTTTTACTTACTTTTTTCCACATTTTTGATGTTAGCAATAGAAATTAATCGGTTTCTCTGATGTGGGGAATGACTGCCAACGGTTCGGCTATGGCGCGTTTTAATGCGCTATAGCTATTGGCCCCCGTTTATTATTTCTTCAATTCTCTCTTGAACATTTGATAATGGAGTCGCAAGCGCATGTGTGTATTGAAAATTGCCATCTTTTTTTTTGTTGATCTGGAGCTGTACTGGACATGCTTCACTTTGGATAGCATAAGCTTTTAATGTGTCAGTTTCATCATCATATACTAAATAGGGCGCTCCTGATGATCCAAACCTAAAATAGCCCTTGATCATATATCGCATACCTTCCATAATATAGCCAGGGTTTGCAATACCTTTCATTGAATTCCAATGATCTGAAATCCCTTCAATAGAAGCAGAATTTAGAATTTTACCAAGTGGGGAACTGGGCGAACTTTGAAGACAAAACATCTTTTTAGTTGAGTAATTCGAATAGAAGTTCCAATCAATTTCAAGGGAAGGTAGTAGATCAATCACATCTTGATCAGCATCCGCAATCCTATAAATAGCTACATCTTCTTCATAGAATGCATCAACGAGTTCAAGCCTAATGACGAAAGTATGACGATTTAAATTAGGTTCATGGAAGTAAGTTGTATTGTCAAATTTGTTGTCTAGTGCGGGTTCTCCATAAAAATGATTTGATCTAAAATGTATGACAAGGACAGGTTCGGCCAAACCATTTTGATAAGCGTGAATGTAAGTTGTATTGAAATTGACTTTTGTAATTAGTTCAGTCATTCTTTTGATTATATCCTGATCCGTAATTGCTTTAACATATCTCTTTTGTGTATGTGGATCATGGTCATATTGTGATTCCAAAAATGTTTGTTCATCATTATCTAAGCTATTAAGAATATCATTTTGAAAAATATTGTCCGGTAGACTTCTTGGTATTTTATAACTGGTTCTTAAATTATGAGCCACACTTAGAAAATATCCATTCCCTATATGAAATCCTAATATATCATTTGAGAAATTTTTTCTTGTTGTTTCTGATAGATTTAATGCAGTCATTATCCGGAACATTGGTGATCTGTTTTCACTAACTGCATCTTTTAGTATTTGTTGATTCATGTTTTAAAATTTTAATGGTGGCCAACGATTGTATAAAGGAATTTCCTTTATTTTTCCAATAGGTTCAATTCTTGTTGGTTTAAAATTACATTAACCATATAACAAATCCAAAGGACTGTTAATGTTTTATAAGTATCCAAAACTTACGATTAATTAGCAGCTATAAAAATACAGCAGAACCTGAATGTATGGTCAAATGTTACCGGACTCAAGCTCATAGTTTTCCTGGCTATCAATTATATCACTTCCGTACTTAAATCGTATGTATTCCATGCTCCTTGGCTTACGATTGGCACTTTTGTAATCCTTTGGCCTCCAATACCACATCTTTTTCTTGGGAGCATAGAAGAACCCTATGTCTTTTATTTGTTTACAGTATTTCCTGGTATTACCACTT
>DAOVQR010000119.1 GCA_030628575.1 bacterium | reverse complement strand
CAGCGGTATATATAATTAAATCATTAATACTTTTAGGTTTAATATAGTAAGAAGGAAGAGGTGGTGCTATGACAACACCTAATCTTGCCAATTTAAGCATGTTTTCTAAGTGGATTGCGCTTAATGGGCTTTCTCTCACAACTAATACGAGTTTTCGTTGTTCTTTTATCATTACATCCGCGGCTCTGGTAATCAAATTATCGGCATATCCATTTGCAATGGCCGATAAAGATTTCATAGTACAAGGTACTATTATCATATTTTCAATTTTATATGATCCACTTGCAGGTGCTGCGGCTAAATCATCAAAATCATAATTTATAGAAGCCAAATTACGAATATCAGAGATATTATAATTTGTTTCAAGTATAATTATTTTTTCAGCAATTTTAGATATGATTAATTCTCTTTCAATTCCCATTTCTTTTAATATTTCTAATATTTTTATAGCAATTTGAATGCCTGTTGCTCCAGTAATCGCAATTAACACCACAGTAGATCACCTAAATTGTTTTGATTAAATAATTAGTATTTGACTTATTATATTTTATTATTATTTTTAGGTTTTTTCAATTTTCTTAGATTAACATACATATAACTCTTCAAGAAAAAAAATAAAGGATTAGAATTTCCTTTCAATAACAAAATTTAACAAATTATCAAAAAATTCGAATTCTGAATCGTTAATAACTTCTTTTAATTGTTCCAACGATTTCTTCGCCTCATTATAATAGAATTTTGCCAAATCGCGACAAATGTTTGCAGCATCAGCTTTTTGAAATAATATCTTTACTTCATTTACATCATTCTCGGAAATATTAGGGTTTTCAATCAATTGTATAAGTTGTTTTTTATCTTCTTCGCTTAGCTTGTTAAGAGCTGTTATTAATAAACAACTTTTTTTACCTTCCCTAATATCACCATCAGTAGGCTTTCCGGTTATTTTTTCATCTCCAAAAGTTCCTAAGAGGTCATCAATTATCTGAAAAATAATTCCCAAATTGACACCATAAGTAGATAAAAGTGATTTATATTTTTCATCAACCATCGCATAATTGGCGCCAATTAATATTGATTTTTCTAATAATGCTCCAGTTTTTAATGAAATCATTTCAATATAATCTTGAATTTTCAAATCTTTTTGGTTTACCATATCTACCTCAATAAGAACTCCATTACTTATTTCTTTGAAAGCCTGTTCGTAATATTGAATTGCGTTGAGGTTTAATTCTTGCTCGAATTCATTAAAAAGAAAAGCCTCTAATCCAAAGAAGAATGCTGAATCACCACCTATAATACCGATATTAGTGCCAAAATCACCAGCTTGCATTTTTTTTAAATCATATTTTGCATGATATTGTCTAAATCTGTAATGAAATGCTGGTTTTCCTCTCCTAAAATCGTCTTTATCGATAATATCGTCGTGAATTAGTGAGGCATTATGGAGAAATTCCACTCCTACACTCGGGAATACAATTTTATCGTCTCCCCCCTCAATAAAAGCGTTATAGGTGGCTATACAAAGCAGTGGCCTAATTCGCTTTCCTCCCGCTAAAAAATAATCTTTTAATTCAGAATAGTAATCTTTTAAAAATGAATTTTCTACTTCATTTAACTTTTTGTTATAAATATTTTTTATTGCATCAGTAATTTTAGGTATATATAATTTCACATATTCTCCAAAATTCATTTAACACCATCCTTTAAAGTAGTTTTTGCATAATTATTTGTGAACTTCTATATTTTTCCCAGAGCGATAAAAATTTCTTTAAATTATCGTCACTTTGAAAAATTCGGTCTCGGGCTTCTCTTTTTGCCTTTAAAATCTTCAAAAATTTTCTATCTAAACTTTTTTGATAAAATGTACCTAATTTGTCCATTTTATCTCTTTTTTCACCTGTCTTAATCGCCTCGATAGCGAATTGTCCAGATATCATCGCATATGGTATACCTTTTCCACTTATCGGATCAACGATTCCACCTGAATCTCCAACTGCAAATACATTATCTTCGTAAAGCTTTGGTCTTAAGCCGACGGGGATTAAATGAGGCTTGAAAATCGTCTGATTAGAGTTTTTCAACGCATTTTTTACATAAGAGAGATTCTCGAATTTTTTAAATTCTTCCCTTGAATTTTTTACTAAATTTATTTGGTTTCCCCATCCAACTGTAATAGTTTCTGTCTTAGGAAATAACCATGCATATCCAACGGGTATTAAATCTTTAATTCCAAAGAATAAGTGAACTGAATCACTTCCTAAAACTTCATCAATATAAGTCTTAGTTGTTTTCATCTCTTTTGTAATTGTTAAGATTAGGTCTTCACTTCTAAAATACGGCCATTTTAATAATTTTAAGGTTGGTGAAGTAACTCCATCTGATGCTATGATATATTTTGCGGAATATTTCCCCTTTTTGGTAATGATATCATAAGTATCTCCATTTTTTTTAATATCAATAAGAGCCTCTTGTTCCTTTAATTTGACCCCACTATCAATTGCCATATCAGTTAAAAATTTATCAAAGGTACTTCGCCAAATAACGGCGCCTTTTCCTTTTTTAGAATAATTTTCTCCATCAACATGATGTAGTTCTAAAGATTCTATAACCCTTGCTATTTTATCTTCAGGATAATCGATTTCTTCAACCAATTCCCAAGCTATAGCTCCGCCACATGCTTTATATCTACCTTTTTCTCCTATTAATTCTTTATCAAGTAATAAAGTTTTGTATCCACTTTCAGCACTGATTTTTGCAGCAAAAGAACCACCAGGACCAGCACCAACTACAATAATATCAAAAAAATTGTTTGAACTTGCCATAAATAATCAAATTTATATCCTTAATCTTATATTGTTAAAAAACACAATAAAATTTAAGCTATTTCAAATTATTAAAATGCTTAGTATTTATAGTGATTAATAGTGAATTTGAAGGAAAAGTTTAAAAAACTTTTCCAAACCATTTCATTATTTCGTCGCCAAACCATTTCATTATTTCGGAAGTAATTTGTAAGTTCCCTCTAAATTTTTGGAGATAGCCTCTCGCGTAAATAACATTGGAATATAT
>DAOVQR010000132.1 GCA_030628575.1 bacterium | reverse complement strand
GCAGTTTTAGAAGAAATGTCTAAAATTTCCGTACGTGGAATTTCTCAAATTGCTCAAGAACAATTTGAACAAATGTTTTATGATTATGATGCGGGAGAAGTTATCAGTCCTAATGATAAATATGCTTCTAGCCCAAAAGATAGTGATGATAAAAATTGGGATAGGCATTACACGAAGGAAATCAGCGAATTTTGGCCAAAACAATTTACTGAAAAAATGCTTGAATCAATGAATAACCGCGGGCCGCAACGCAAACTAGAACCAGATGCTATTGCTGTTATTTCTATGATAATTTCCAATGAAATTACTTATAATAACCAGGACAAAATCCAAGAATTAATGGGAGCGGGTATTAAAATTGATGCTAAATCTACAGTAAGCGGTGAACATCCCCGACCAATTATTACTGAAATGTATTTTAAATACAAAGATATTTTTATGGAAGATAGTGAATTGCGCGAATATATAAATTTATTCTTAAGAAAAAAATTTATCCAACTTGATAAAAATGGAAACTTGGAAAAATATGAATCAGCACCAGATAGGTTTCAGCAAAATTTAAGAAATAAACATCCAGAGTTGATTGATACTGAAAATTTAATGACACAATACAATGAACGACAAGATTATGAAACTCAAGAACCAAAAACTATAAAAGATAAAGACGGTAATGAAATAAAAGTTGATACTACCTGGAATTTTTTAAGAGATGATTTTTGCACCAACAGAACAACAAAAGAGTGCACCGATGATTTAATAACAATCAATAACACCATAAAAACCCAAGAAAAAATTATCAAAAAAATTCTTATGGATAAAATTGGTGACAAAGATATTGTAGATCTTATTTTAAAATACACAATTATTACTGATAAAAGCGAGCCAAAAGAAGCAAGATTCGCTATTGAAAAAGATATTATTAATGATGTGTTTGATGAAATTGAAAAAAATAAAATTTATAAAAAACCGTCAGCCGAGCTGAATGCCATCAGAGACAAACTAGAAAAAGCTTTTGAAATTATCACACCTTTAAGAGAAAAATATAGAGAATACAAAATTTTTAGATCCCAGCTTTTTGTAGATGAATATGCAGATAAATTAGATATTGATAGATTCAAAGGAGACTTGAAAGAAAAAATTGAAAGTAAAATTGGAGAAGATAAAAAAGTTAAAATTGATGATATAGATAAATATAATATTTATTATGAATATAAAGAAGAACTGGAAGAAGCTAATCAGGAAAAAAATAATAAGGAAAAAAATAGAAAGATTAAATCAATATATAAAAAAGCTGAAGAAAAAGCAAAAACCAATGCCGTAAAGACAAAAACACTTGAAGAAAGATTAAAAGAATATGATCAAAGTGGCAATACTATAATAAAAAAAAGTGAATTTACTTTCAGACAACTGAATGAAAAACTTGAAGAATTTATCCCCATATTGGAAAAACAAGGACTTCAAGGATTATCCCTAGAAAAGCAAGATGATTTAACAAAAATTAGAAAAGAATTTTTTCCCGACGAAGAACTCAAAAGATATGAAGATTTAGAAAAATATGGTGTAGAAAAACAAGAATTAAATAAACTACTTATTAAGATATTGAAAATGCTCCATGCACAATTGGAATTCAATCTTAATACTGATAAAACAGTAAAAATGAAAATATACAACCCCCAAGAAGATCTCTATTTTTGACTTAATAAATAAAAATTGATAGTTTGGTATTATAAAGAAAGTCATTAGAAATTACCCTTAATATAATGTCATTCCGAACCCATTCGACTGCGCTCAGGGCAGGCTCGAGTCGAGGAATCTCTATTAAAGGAGATTTCTCCATTACGCTAACGCTCCAGTCGAAATGACAAATATGTATAAATTCTATTGTCGTTGTCTATAAATTAATTAATAAAGGAAAATATGATTCGAATTGGAATTCTTACAATTAATGAACTGCACGATAATAAATCAATTCTTTTTTATTTAAAAAAGCTCGAAAAAAAGTATAAAGCTAAAATTATTATGATTCATCCAAAACATATAAAATTCACTTTTTCCACCAATCAAAAAAAAGATAAAAACAAAGAAAACAAATATATCTGCTATAAGAATAAAATGATCAAATTAGATGTATTGTACCCAAGAATTGACAGTGATGCGGCTTTAAGAGACTTTTTACTGGCTGTAAATACAATGGACTATATTAGAAATCATACGGATATTCCGGTAATTAATTATACAAAAGGTATGCTGATTTCCAACGATAAATTCTGGCAAGGAGAATATGTTGCTTCTCGCGGCTACAGGATACCAAAAACCGTTTCAATTGGAAGCAAAGATGAAATTTCCAATGCACTTGATGAATTTAAATCCTATCCTTTAATTATTAAGAGCCAATTTGGTTCTGGAGGGGCAGGAGTAGCAATAGTAGAATCTGAAAGAAGCGCCAGATCGGTAATGAGTTCAATGATATCAAATGAAAATAATGTGGTAATTCAAGAGTATTTACCAGTCAAAGGAGGAAACGATTATCGACTTTTTGTAGTAGGAGGAAAAGTAATAAAAGGAATTATGCGCACAGCTCCGGCAAAAGATTTTCGGGCTAATGTCGCTTTGGGTGGTACTAAAAAATCTTTCCAACCAAGCAAAGAATTACAAAATGTAGCAATTGATATTACTAATATTATTGGTTTGGAAATCGCCGCTGTTGATTTTATGTATTATAATAATCAGTTTTATTTTATTGAAATTAACAAAAATCCAGGCACTACAAAAGATCTAAAAACT
>DAOVQR010000051.1 GCA_030628575.1 bacterium | reverse complement strand
TTATTTTAATTTTTTCGTTTTACGTTTTGCATTAAATTCTAAGGTACCACTTCATAATTTCCTGTCCGTAAAATATTGTTATATAAAAACCGATGATTAAAAAGGGACCAAAGGCAACTGCGTCTTTCATACCTTTTTTGCCAATTGCCATTAAATATAATCCGTAAAATGCACCGATTACAAAAGCTAAAAATAAAGCGGTGATGATATTTGGGTAGCCCAAAATCAATCCCAGAAGTCCGGCTAATTTTATATCCCCTATTCCCATCCCCTTTCCTTTGGTAAAAAACACAATCAAACCAATCAATAAAACTGGAATCACCATACCAATTAAAATTGAATTAAAATCATATAATTTATAATTAAATAGATAATAAATTAAGGTTATGACTGAAGCACCAATTACCATTTCATCGGGAATTATTTGTCGAATTTGATCATAGACGAAAATGACTATCAGTAAACAAGTAACAAGTAACAAGTAACAAGTATATAAAGTCAATCCGAATTTTAGATATAAAACAAGAAATAATAGAGCGGTGCCGAGTTCAACAATTGGATATTGCCAGGAAATTTGTTTGCCACAATAACGGCATTTTCGACTAAGCATTATAAATGAAATAAGCGGAATCAAATCGTTCCAAGCCAGCTGTTTTTTGCACTCAGGACAATGGGAACGGGTCTTAAGAATAGATTGAATATCTGGCAATCGACAAATCAGGACATTTAAAAATGAACCGATTATCAGACCGAGGATTAAAATTGTAATGGCGATGATCATAATATTATAAATGTAAAACAACAACTTTATTAATTATAAATTTTCAATTTTTAATTTTTATTTAAAATTGTTTGATATTTTGCGTTTTACACTTCTGAAATTTGTGATTTACCAAAAATTAATAAATTTTTGGTTCAAGGAATTAGAGGACAATGCATCCGTCCTCTAATTTGCTTGAGATTGAATTATAACCCTTGTTCAGTTGAATATTCACCTGTAGAACCGTTTGTGGCGCAAAACCAGCCAACACTACTACCTACTTTCTTAACAAAATATTTACCGCAAATTACATACTCACCTGATTTTGACATATACCAATAACCGTCCGCTGTATCGTTACTAGTTTGACCATGACGTATTGGAACTTTATTGACCAAACCTTCGTCTATAAGTTCCTTTCCTAAACCTGTACTATCATTTAATGTTTGTTTAGTATGAATTGGTAATTCATTATCGTTTAAATATAATTCAACTGCACTCATCATATTTCTAACATCTGATTGTACCGCACTATCCTTGGCCTTACCCCTTGCGCTACTAAGAGCTACCATTACCACGGTTGCTAAAATACCAATAATGGCAATTACTACCAAAAGCTCAATTAAAGTAAAACCTTTTTTATTGTTCATAATTGTTCTCCTTATTTTTATGTTTTTATATTATCTATTTTTGCTCTATCGACCAACGAGCATATCTTTATTGGATTAGGAAATATGAAACATGAAGTAGGGAGTAGGAATTATACATAATACATACTTCATACTTCATACTCCATACTTCCTGATTCCTGATTCCTACTCCATTTTTATCCCAACTCCGCTATTTGATATATTGGCATAATAACGGAAAAAACAATAAATGCTACACCTAGACCAATCAAAACTATAATTACTGGTTCGAATAAACTATTTATGGTTTTGAGTTTGCTATTAGATTCTTCTTCATAATATCTAGCTAAATTATTTAAAACCTCTTCCAATTTACCCGTTTGCTCACCAACAGAAATCATTTGCGGAATAAGTGTGGGGAAACTTTTGCTTTTTTCCAATTGCACCGACATCGGTACACCCTTTTCCATTTGTTTCATCACTCTAGATAAAACTCGTTGATAAACAATATTATTCATAACTTCACCTGTAATCTCAATGGCTTCGATAATCGGTGTTCCTGCTTGAATCAACATTGACATTGTCTGGGCAAATCGGGCCATATAAATATCTTTTCCTAAACCAGATGTATAATTAATGGCAATTTTATTGAGAATTAATTTGCCTTGTTTGGTTCGGAAAAAATAAATCATTAAAACAATCAATATCCCCAAAACAGAAAAGACAATCATCCAATAAGTAGCCACAAAATCCGAGATATTGATTAAAGCCGTCGTTGTCCATGGAAGTTGACTACCAAATTCTTCAAATACCTCTTTTAAAGGCGGGATTACATAAATCATCATCAAAATCATAATTATCATCATTACAAAAATTATAAATAATGGATAATACAAACCATTTCTTACCTTAGATATAAATACATCTTGCTGTTCTAACTGATCAGCCAAACGAGTCAATACTTCAGCTAATTTTCCTACTGCTTCTCCAGAAACAACAATATTGACAAAAATTCTGTCAAATACTTTTGGATGTATTTTTAACGCCTCTGAAAAAGTTTTCCCTTTTTTCAAATCTTCAATAACTTGCTTCAAGGTTTTTTTTAGTAGAGGATTTTTTATCTGGGAGTGTAATATAGTAAGCGCCTTATCCAAAGTTAAACCACTAGAAAGCATAGTTGCCAATTGTCTAGCAACAAATGCTTTATCTTTAGTTGTCACTCGATTAAATAGGGATAACATACTAAACCTTAAATTACAAATTTCAAGCATCAAATCACAAACAAATATTAAATATCAATTTCCAAAATTCTAAACTTATTAAATTATTTTGGATTTTGGTAATTGTAATTTATTTGAAATTTGTTTTTTGTTATTTGAAATTTACTAAATTGCTAGCAATTTAGTAAATCGACATTTTTAAATCTTTGGGATCTAATGCCCAAGTCAAGGCATTTTCAATGGTAATCTCACCTTTACTCACCAATTCTGCTAAAACTTTATCCAAAGTAATCATTCCTTCAGCGGCTGATGTCTGAATAATATTTTCAATTTGATGTGTCTTGCCATCACGAATGAGATTTTTTATGGCATTATTGGCGATCATAATCTCACAAGCAATAATCCTGCCACCAGCGGTCTTGGGAATCAATCGCTGAGACACAACTCCCAATAAAACATTAGCCAACTGAGATTTGACTTGAGGTTGTTGATAAGGAGGAAATACATCAATAATTCTATCGGCTGTCTGTGGAGCAGAGTTGGTATGAAGAGTGGTAAAGACCAAATGACCGGTCTCAGCTAAAGTCATAGTAGCTTCAATAGTTTCCAGATCACGCATCTCACCCACCAAAAGAATATCTGGATCCTCTCTTAAAGATGATCTAAGAGCCCTCGTAAAAGAATGGGTATCAGTCCCTATCTCACGTTGAGAAATAATGCTCTTCTTGTGTTTGAATACATATTCAATTGGATCTTCAATAGTAATAATATGTGTAGAACGAGTTTGATTAATCAAATCAATTAATGATGCTAAAGTGGTGGATTTACCATGACCAGTGGGACCACAAATTATCACCAAACCTTGCGAATGGTTGGTAAATTTCTCTAATATTGGCGGTAGACCTAATTCTTTTATAGTTCGAATTTCTTTTGTGATTAGACGTAACGAAGCCTCTAAGTTCCCTCTTTGGTAAAAGACGTTTGTTCTAAAACGTGTATCTTGATAACTGAAGGAAAAATCAATCTCTTTTTTTTGTTGTAATTGTTTAATTTGTTCATCATTCATTAAACTATTAATTAATTCCATTGCCATTTTAGAATCCAGCATCGGTTCTTTAGGAACAACTACCAATTTACCATCAATTCTAAGAACAGGACTGACACCAACTACCAAATGCAAATCACTGGCTTTATATTCAATAGCCGCCGCTAGCAATTTTTCAATTTTTCCGTCAATTTTATCTTCCATAATTTATAATGTATTTCTCTGCGCTAATTTATTATCGCCGATAATGCTAATTATTTATTCGCGATATTAGCGTAAAAAGATTCGCGCATGTTATGATTTTCTTCTCTTGTTCGCGTCATTAGCGTATTATAATTCGCGCAGGTTATTACCTTACATTGCTACTCCGCTGTTTCTTTCAAAACTTCATCTAATGAAGTCGAACCCTGCAGCGCTTTAACAATCCCATCTTGTCTGATAGTAATCATTCCTTCTTCAATGGCTTGCTTTTCTATTACATCAGCTGATTGTTTATGCACTGATAAATCTTCTATCTTATCGCTCATACTTAACACTTCATAAATACCAATTCTCCCCTTATAGCCATCCTTGCAGTAAGGACAACCCTTGGGTTTATAAAATACTAATTGTTTATCTTTATATTGCAGAATTTCTTTATTTTTGCTGTTAGCCATAGTTTTTTTAATTTCTTCTAAAGTGGGTTGTGGTGGATCAAATTTCTGTTTACATTTTGGGCAAAGTCGTCTTATTAATCTCTGAGCAATAATACAGTTTATAGCAGAAGTGATTAAAAATGGTTCCACTCCCATATTAATCAACCGCGGCATGGCACCAGCTGCCGTATTGGTATGTAAAGTTGATAATACTAAATGACCAGTTAAGGCGGCATGTACTGCCATACTTGCTGTTTCCGGATCGCGTACCTCCCCTACCATAATGATATTGGGATCCTGTCTCACTACACTACGCAAACCATCAGCAAAAGTAAAACCAATTTTGGGCTTTATTTGGCACTGATTGATACCATTTATTTCATATTCTACCGGATCTTCAAAGGTAACAATGTTAACACCGGGTTTATTGAGTTCCTTGAGTATTGAATATAAGGATGTTGTTTTACCGCATCCAGTCGGACCAGTAGCAAAAATTATTCCGTATGGTTTTTTGACGTTATCTATTAAACGTTTTAAATTAGTACCTTGAAAACCAAGTTCTTTTACATCTTTTAATCCTTCGCTCTTATCCAATATTCTCATAACAATTTTTTCACCATGCACCGTCGGCAAGGTGGAAACGCGAAGATCTATCTCTTTTTTGGCGCATTCAACATTAATTCTTCCATCTTGCGGTATTCTTTGTTCATCTATTCTCATTCTGGACATTATTTTAATGCGTGAGGTGGTAGGTGGATCTAGTTCTAAAGGCATTTCTAGAATATCTTGCAGAATTCCATCGATTCGATAACGTAAACGTAAATCTTTACTAGTTGGTTCTAAATGAATATCACTTGCTTCTTGTTCAACGGCAAAATAGATCATGGCGGCAACTATTTTTGGTATCATACCGCCTTTGACAATTTCTTTAAGATTGTCAACAGTTTTGATACCATTTGGTAATAATACATCTAAATTTTTTTCTTCCTGCTGATCCGATGCAATAATTTGCGTTGGTGTCTTTTTTATTCCTTTAACTTCTTCTGTCTCAACTATTTCGGTTTTCTCTTCTTTGTCCTTTACTTCCCTCACTTCGGAAGTGGCTTTCTTAAGAGGTGGCAATTCTCTTTCTTCAATTTTTGGTAATGGTTTAGCACTAGGGATTGTAGTATCTTTTTTTTCTTCTTTAGGTGGAAGTTTGCCAGTATTATATAAACCTATCGCGTAATCCAAATCTTTTTCATTGATCTGATAAATTTCAGCATTTATTTTATTCTTTTGTTTGATAAAATCAAGGATTTTTTTATTCTCATCATTATTCGGATCTATCATACCGACTTTGATCAAATTTTTTCCCAACGGTGCGGCAAAAACCACCATTTTATGTTTTTGCGTCACTTCTTTGGGAAATTTAGTCAATACGGCAAAGGGAATTTTTTTGCCAAGTAGGGAAATTTCCGTGGGTTTATCTTCAGTTGCTTTTTGTGCTAGCTTTACTGTTTTATGTATATGTTGTGGTTTGTCCGGCGGAGCTGATGCTACTGGCTGATCCTGCTTGACTGGTTTAGCCAAAGTTCCTG
>DAOVQR010000077.1 GCA_030628575.1 bacterium | reverse complement strand
ATGATTACAAATCAAAAAAGTGCACAATATACAACCACCCTGGGCGACCGTTAAGCTGCAAAATATTTCCGATAGTTTTTCATCTCCAAAAGGGAGTGGGTATCAATTTAAGATGTGAATATATCAGAAAAAGATATCGCCAAATTATTACAACTATCAAAAATAATTTCATGGATAAATTAAAATTAATAGGAAAATCAGTATTTGTAAATGCAGAATCATGGAATTATGATGCGTTTATTGATAAGGAAAAAATTGATATTGCCTTAAAAAAATGGAAGGAGGAATGAATAATGAGTTTTGAAATTGGAGTATTAATTATTATGGTCTTGTTATTAATAAAATACCCCCTAATTGTACCTTCGGTAGTTTTGGCAGTTTGTATTATCACGATAGGATTGAAAATATATCTTGATCGTGTTGCAAAACAAAGATCAAAAGTACCATTTGTAGTCGATAACATCGGTATCAATGATTAAGGAAACTTTCTTTAACTATCAATGAAACGAGAGGATATTCCCATCTTTCGCAAAAGGTGGAACGCCCATCAAAAATCTTCAAATTTTTGAATAAGGAGGTAAAATAAATAATGAACATATTGGAGATATTACTTGTATTCCTAATCTATGCTGCGGTAGTACCACTATGGGGGAAAATACTCCTAGGAGGAATCATAGTGCTATTAATAATCGGGAGAATGACAAGCAAGAATCATGCCAAAAATAGTGATAAACAAAGATATGAAGAACAGGAAAGTGACGAATATCCACCATTGAGACCTGGACAATTTCGAGGTCCTACAGATGAAGAACAACAAATTCTAAACGATAGATATCCTAGTTTTCCTCAGGGCAGAATTGGAGGGTGATTAATCAAATTAAATAGACTGAAAATCTGAAATAAGGAGGTGAAATGAATGAAAATAGTTGTAATTGGAAGTAAAAAGGGTGAATGTCCTGAGGCCGAGAAATTTGGGAGATTGGCTGCCAAATATAAGGTTACTATTATCTATGGTGGCGGAGCTGGTCTCCCAAAACAAGTAGCCAAGGCATGTTTTGCTGCGGGTGGACAAAGTATCGGTTATCCTCCAGCTCTAAATAAAAGAGAGCTTGAGGAGCATAAGTGGACCGAAGATGGTTCCAGTAAAACTATTTACATGCCTGAATGTTTTACTATTTATGACTGGTCTATCCGCCTCAAGTTCCGTAACGTCATTCTGATGCAGCAAGCCGATGCTGTAGCTCTGTTTGCGGGTGGGTGGGGAACTCTCACAGAGTTTGGTATCAATCAGTCAATTCAAAAACCTGTTTTTGTCCTTTCGGGAACAAATGGATTTGCTGATGAGTTACCGAAATTGGAAGAAAAACTCGGTGGAAAAGCCCCAGTAGAGTATTGTTCCTCTTCTAACGAAATGATAGTAGGATACTTAACACTTTACGGGAGATAAGTTTTTGCCGTCGGATTAAAAAGCATAGGAAGAAAATGGTAAATTAAACATTAAAAGACCGCGTGAATGCAATTCGCTCGGTCTTCTTTTTTATTATAATCTTCTTTTTAAATATTTATAAATATTCTCCCTGGGCACAATGATAATAATCAAAACAACTTTTGTCTTAGGGTAAATCTTATAAACTATTCTATAAGCCACTCCTTGATAATTAAATTTATATTTATAATATCCTTTGAATTCTCCCACTAAAAAAATTCCCGAATAAGGATTTTTAGATAAAAGATCACAAAACTTAAATACCTGTCTTCGAATATTGACAGGTATTTTTTTAAAATCTTTCTTTATTTATTTTAGAAATTGAATTTTATACATTTAATTCTTTTTTAAAATCCTGTAAATGTATAATTTCTTTATTCCTTATTTGTTTATCTATACTTTTAATTCTTTTCTTTAATCCCCGATAAAAAGGTTTATCCAACACAATACTCAAAGTAGCCCGTTTTGATACATCAAGTTTTTGAACAATATCCACAATCTGTTCAAATGAAATATAAACAGGCAAGTAATCGAACTTAGTTTTATCTTCATTTAAATAAATAGGCAATGTTTTAGCCATTTTTTATCCTTACTAATCCTAGTATAAACCGATCGTAGCGAAAGTCAATCAAAAAGTATTATCCGACACGCGGTCTTCTTTTTTATCCTAAATACCAAATTCTAAATCTCTTTATCTCGTTCTTAAGTTATTAAGTTCTTACGTTCTTAAGTTTTTAAGTTCTTATGTTCTTAAGTTTTTAAGTTCTTATGTTCTTACGTTTTCCAGTTATTTACTTATCTGTGTTTTTTTAAGATAATCCATCACTTCCTCATATTTTTCTTCTGAAATCTTTTCATAATCCTTTAAAATCACCAACACATCAGTTAATTTCAAAAGTGATGTCAATTTATATCCTTTTTTCGCCAGATTCTTGGCTCCTCCTTGTTCTCTATCAAGAACCACCACCACATCCTTAACTTTCATTCCAGCTTGTTTCATTGGTTTGATATTTTCAAATTTAGAACCGCCATCGGTAATCATATCATCGATGATAATACAACGATCACCCTTTTTGAACACTCCTTCAATTTTACGGCCGGTGCCGTGTTTTTTTGTTTCTTTTCTGGCATAAATCATAGGTTTATTGAGTTGTTTGGACATATGAACAGCAATCGGTAAAGCAGTATAGGGCACACCTGCCATCACATCCCATCTCATATTTTTGACCATTGCACTCATCTCTTTGGCAATCTGTTCCATTAAATTTGGGTAAGATACTAGAGGTCTTAAATCAATATAAATCGGGGATTTTAAACCCGATTTTAAAGTAAAGTCGCCAAATTTGATACCCTCTGCATCAAATAGATCCAAGACCAATTTAGCAGTTTTATGCTTGTTAATTGTATCCCGCAATGCTTTTGTTTTAGTGCGGGCTGCCTCGGCAAAATCCTTGCCGCTGGAGGCGTAGATAATTCCTCGAGCAGAATTGATAATTATGCCAAAATTATCTGCATCCATACCGGCCTGCACTGTTTTTGCCACATCTCCGCCTTGTTTGCCGATTCCGGGAACTAAAAATGTCATATTCGGTGCTGCTTTACGAATCTCTGCTAGTTCCTCTGGATAAGTAGCCCCAGCCACCATCAAAAGATTTCCATTGGTATTCCATTCCTGCACCAACTCCAGCATGCGCATATAAATTGGTTTGCCATTTTGATCTTTGATATCTTGAATATCTCTGGCTCCCGGATTGGAAGACCGTGTCACCACAATCACCCCTTTATCTTTATACTCAGAAAATGGCTCAACACAATCATAGCCCATATATGCATTAACAGTCACTGCATCAAAACCTAATGTTTCAAAAATCGCCTTAGCGTAGGCCTTAGCAGTATTACCAATATCACCTCTTTTGGCATCAGCAATCACTGGAATTCCTTGGGAATGAGCATAATCAACAGTCTTCTTTAAAGCATCTAAAGTTCCATCCGCCTCATAAAACGCCAGGTTTGGTTTATAAGCACAAACTAAATCGCAAGTTTTATCAATTATGGCTCTGTTAAATTCAAATACTCCTTTACTGTCTTTTGATAATCCTTCTGGCAATTTATCAATTCGGCTGTCCAACCCCACACAAACCATGGAATTGTTTTTTCGCTGCATTTCTTTTAACGTTTCTAAAAAATTCATTTCTCTACCTTTCTCCCCTTTTTTTTGATTATTTAATTCCAATGTCCCCCTTAATTCATTTATATCGTTGATATTATTATCTCTAAGATAATCTTCAATTCCTTTGATAATCTCTGCTGTGGCTTTAGGATTAGTAAAGTTGGCTGTACCGACTGAAACAGCTGTTGCTCCAGCCACCATGAACTCCAAGGCATCTTGAGTGTTGGAAATGCCCCCCATGGCAATAATCGGCACTTTGATTGCTTGAGATACTTGATAAACCATTCTGAGCGCCACGGGCTTTATTGCTGAACCCGATAAACCACCCATATTATTAGTTAAAACCGGTTTCCTTTTATCAAGATTAATTTTCATTCCTATCAAAGTATTGATTAAAGATATGGCATTTGCTCCCCCTGCCTCAGCTGCTTTGGCGCAAACAACTATATCTGTCACATTAGGCGATAATTTGACAATTATTGGCTTGGTGGTAACTTTTTTGATTTTTCTAGTAAGTCGCTCCAATAAATATGGATCTGTGCCAAAAGCCATACCAGTTTTGACATTGGGACAGCTGACATTCACTTCAATATAATCAACTTTCGGTTCCTTATCTAGTTCTGATGCTAACTTAATAAATTCTTCTTCAGTTTTTCCGGCAATGGAAACAATCACAGGCACACCAAATTTAGCCACCTTTGACAATTCTTTTTTGATAAAATCCTTGAGTCCGGGATTTTTCAAACCAATAGCATTTAGCATCCCTGCTTCAGTTTTGGTCATTGTTGGTGGCTTGTGTCCTTCACGTGGTTCCAAAGTGATGGTTTTAACAGTAATTGCTCCTAATTTTTTCTCGTCTAAATT
>DAOVQR010000003.1 GCA_030628575.1 bacterium | reverse complement strand
TGAGCTAATATTTTCTTAATCATAATAATTTTTCTATTATTCCATATAAGCATTGACCGTTACATAATCTTTCTCGTTTTTTCCTTAATCTCGCAGGTTAAATATTCGAAACCTACGAGGTTTTTCCAAAAATGAAAAAGTCCTAAATCTATCTAAATTCTACCATAAAAACAGGTTTGGGACAAGAATTGGGGAAGGTTATTTTTTATTATTTTTCATCTTCAATTTTTTCTGGTAATTCTAGATAATCAATTTTTGGTAATGATTCATCACTCAATCCCTGCAAATCGCCGTAAATTCCAGCTGTATTTGTCATAACTTTTAATACATCTTTTTCTTCTTTTCCCCATTTTTTATTGAAATACATTCTTTCCTTATCAATTTGAGATTTTCTATTTTTAAAATATTCAATCCAAACTTCCACTCTCTGTTTAAATTCATTGCTTACTAGATAATTATAAACAGTTTCGGCTTTAGTGGTTCGCCCTCGGTTGGCCTGTTCGGTATTTTTGATTTTTATGAGTTGTTCACGTAATGCATAAACTAAACTAATGGAAGATTGATAATCCGAAACCCAAATGTTTTCCATTGGTCCAAAGTGATTTATATTTTCAGGAATAACTATTGAAATTAATATTGCAATTTCTGCTTTTAGTTTTCTCTGATCATCTTTGAGTTTGCTGATCCATGATTTAGACCAAGATTTGGTGTTTTTTGATTCCCAAACAATTGTGCCACATTTTGTGCCTGTTGGAGTTTTGACTATTTGAATTATATCGGCGCCATTTATTCCCTTGGGGACTTTTTTTATTTCATCATAGGGAAATTTATTTTTTAGCTTGTCTTCAAGTTTAAGCTCAAAAATTTCACCTTGAGCTTGTTGAGATCCTTGCTCCATTTTTCTTTTCATCTCTTGAAGTTGTTTTGTCATATCGGTAAGTTTTTTATCTTTTTCTGACATTTTTAAATTCATTTCATCTGTTGTTTCCTTTTTAGCTTCTTGTTTTATTTTATCTTGTTCATCAAGTAATTTTTTTTCGTATTCAATTTTTAGCTTATCTTTATTGTTTTTTGTTTCACGAAGTTGTTTAATTAAGTCCGAAGCTTGTTCTTGCAATTCTTTGTTTTGCTTTTCTTGTTCTGCCGATTCTTCTTTGGTTATTTTTATTCTAGAATCATATTCTTTTCTCACTTTATCAATAGCTTGTTTTTTTGCATTTTCAGAAACTTTATGTTTAATATCTTCAATTTCTTTTTCGTGTTTTTCGTTAATTTCTTTAATAATTTTACCTTCTAATTCAGATTTAATAGCTTCTGAAATTTCAATTTCATTTCCACATTTGTTACATTTAATTGTTGATTTGTTCATTTTAATCCTTTTTGATATAAACTTATTTTTTCTTAAAATACCTCATCCATTCGTCAGTTTGGACTGGGCTTAAATAGTCGTCGGTTTGTTTGATGGAGTCGAATCTTGCAAGTTCATTATTTATATCTTTAACAAAATCTTCAGCTTTTTTGGGGATCAAACCCGATTTTTTGGCTGCGTCAATCACTTGGTTATCAGATGAGACAATAATTGTATCACGAGCGTGAGAAAATTCTTTGCATAAATCAATTATTAGATCATCGGCTTGCATATTATCAGAAAATCTTACTTCAATATCACCTTCTTGATATCTACCAAACCCAGCTTTATCTACGCCGTCAAAAACAACAATGATTTTTACATTCATTGCTTTTTTATATTTTTTAAGAATATCCAACAATTTTTGTTTAACATTTGAATCGTCAAAATTTAAACCCGGATATTTTCCTATTAAATTGTGACCATCAACTATTAGCATAAAATTTCTTAATTTTTAATTTTTAGTTTTCAATAAATTTTTAATGAAATAATTTTTAATATGGAATCTAAATCATCAACTTTTCGAAAACTTACGGATTACTCCTTTTACTACACCTTGAATGTTCACTTTTTTCACATAAATTGGTGAATATCTTGGGCTGGCTGGTTGCAATCTGACTCTTCCTTTTTCTTTATAAAATCTTTTTAAAGTAGCATATTGATTTTCCAAGAGTGCGACAACAATATCACCATTGTTGGCAGTGTTTGATTGTTTAACTATTACATAATCGCCGCTTAGTATTCCATCTGTTATCATTGAATCTCCTTTAACTTGTAAGGCATAAACATCTTCTTCCATCATATCTTTAGGAATTTCAATTGTTTTATCAGTTCTAATAGCTTCAATTGGTTTGCCAGCAGCAATAAAACCCATTAATCTTACAAGAGCTGGGATATCATCTAAAGTTGTGGAAATTTGCAAGGCCCTAGCTTTTGTTGGCTCAGCTTCTAAATAACCTTTTAGTTTTAACGTGCTGATATGTTCAGCCACAGTAGCGACTGAGGATAATCCAAAATGATCAGCAATTTCGCGATAACTGGGAGAATAACCGTTTTCAATATAGAAAGAACGGATAAAATTTAATATCTCTGATTGTCGTTTGGTAAGTGATTTCATAATTTAGAGATCAGTGATTAGTGACTAGAGATCAGGTGCACTAATGAATATTAATTACTATTTTTATTTAAATATCTTATATATCAGTTTATTGTTTTTGCGACTTCATTACATTGTTTAATCAATTGATTACAAAGTTCTTCTGGTGCTTGTTTTAAATCTCTAGCTGCCATAAGATGATTTTTAGTTTCTGTTAACGATCCTCGAGCTTTGCGGCAAAAAGCGATGTTTTCTTTGTAATAATATCTTCCATATCCTTCGGCAATATTTGCTGGTATTGATGAGCTAGATCGCATTAGTTGACTGATTCGATTGAATTTTTCTTCTTTAGGCAATGACTTGATAAATTTATAAGTATCCAACATTAATTGATGAGCAAGATGCCAAGCTTTTAAATTTGTAAATTCTTGATAATTATTGTTCATATTCCTCCTAATACTTAGTTGATCAGGGATTAGTTACCAGGGATCAGGAATTTATTTTCTTCCTAATTCCTAATTACTAGTTGCCTAGTTCCTATTTCTATCCTACCGAACAAAGACCGAATTTGTCAAGGGTTCACTTTTTTTGCTTTATCATCTCATAAACCGCCACGGCATAGGCAGCTTCGACATTGAGAGAAGTTTTGGTGCCGTACATAGGGATTTTTATCACCTCATCTGCCATTTTGATAATATTATTAGATACGCCTTTAGTTTCGTGTCCCAGCACTAGAGCACAAGGAAATTTATACTTTATACGATCGTATAATTTTGCCCCAGGAGTATTTTCAAGAACATATATTTTAATACCTTGAGATTTTAAATTTTTAATTTTTAATTTACAATTTTTAATATATTGCCACATTACAGTTTTGTTGGCTCCTAAGGCGGTTTTTTCAATTTTCGCAGTTTGAGTCCATGTTGGATCATTTTTTCTGGGATAGCCGGTAATACCACAAAGATATAGTTTCTTGATATTAGCAGCATCAGAAGTTCTAAAAATCGCTCCAACATTATAGAGCGATCTGATATTATCACAAATTGTGTAGATTGGATTATGTTTCATTACTTTTGCCTTAGTTTTTTATAAATCATTTCGTCCAGTTTATTCATTGAATAAGATTCTTGAGTTGAATCTCTAAGGTCTTTAATGATAATTGATTTATCTAATGCTTCACGTTGACCAATTATTAGCGCTAGTTTTGCACCATTTTTATCAGCTGATCTTAATTGAGATTTTAAACTGTTTTTGCCCATTGCACAGCTGGAAGCAAATCCTTTGTTACCTAAATCATAAACTAATTTCAAAGCAATTTTTTTGGCTTTTTCTCCTAGTTGAATGACAAAAATTTCCGTTTTTTGAATCTCGGGAATTTTAATTTTTTTCTCTTTAATCTTACTAATAATTCTTTCAATTCCGGCTGCAAAACCAATTGCTGGAGTTGAAGGACCGCCATAGGTTTCTATTAAATTATCATAACGACCGCCGCCGCCCAATGAAGATTGTCTAGTTTTATCTTGTAGATCCCTAATCTCAAAAGTAGTTTTGGTGTAATAGTCGAGACCTCTAACCAATCTAGGATTGAGATCGTAAGGAATGGCCAATTCATCAAGACCTTCTAAAACCTGCTTAAAGTCGGATTTACAACTTTCGCAAAGATAATCAATTATTTGAGGAGCACCGGCAATTATGTTCTGGCATTTTTTCTCTTTGCAATCTAAAATTCTTAATGGATTTAAATTTAATCTTTCCTGACAAACAGGACAAAGAAGTTTTTGGTATTTTATTAGATAATCGCTTAGTGATTTATTAATTTGTGGCCGACATATTTTGCAGCCAATACTATTGATGTCAATAATTATATCTTTTTCATTTAGTCCCAAATCATTGAATATTTGCCAGATTAACATTAATGTTGCGATATCTGTTTGAGAGCTTTTATCACCAATTATTTCAAAGCCAAATTGCCAAAATTCTCTGTATCTTCCCTTTTGGGGTCGACCATAGCGAAACATTGGTTCAATATAATATAATTTTACTGGTTGGGGCCAAACTTGCATTCCTTTTTCTAAATAAACTCGGACAACTCCCGCAGTGCCTTCCGGTCTTAACACTAAAGTTTCTTCTTCTCGTTTTTCTTCCGATGTCCCATATCTTTTGACTTCAAACATTTCTTTTTGCACGATATCCGTTGTTTGTCCTATTGCCCTATCAAAAAGTTGAACCGATTCAAAACTAGGTGTTGTTATTTTTCCGAAATCAAAAGCCAAGCATCGTTTTTCTACAGCTTTTTCGATTGCTCGCCAGTATTTTTGTTCATCTGGCAAAATATCTTTTGTGCCGCGAGGTTTTCTAATAAATTCATTCATATACGCTCCGCTAAATATTATGCAAATGTCGCGAATTATATGCAAATGTCGCTAATAATTTATTCATGTCATTCTCATAAATTTGTAGATTCGCATTATATTATACCATATTATCTAATGAATGGCAATGTGATACCATTAGCAACTTTGGATTTAATTTTATCTTTTGCTTTTGAGGTTTTAACGGATTTTAACCAATCTCTTTTGGGTCCTTTGGATTTTTTACTGGTAATAATTTCAACAATATCACCATTTTTTATTTTATAATTAAGACGTACAATTTTTCCATTAACTTTTGATCCTACTGTATTATTTCCTACCTCACTATGAATAGCGTAAGCAAAATCAACTGGTGTACCGCCTGCTGGTAAGTCATGAATATCTCCTTGTGGAGTAAAGGCAAAAATTCTGTCTTCAAAAAAATCTAGTTTTAGAAGTTTTGACCACTCATGTTTATCGGTAAAATTTTCTTGAAATGTAGCCAAATCTTTTATCCAACTAAAACTATCCTTAGATATAATTTCTGATTGTTTATTGGTCTTTAAATAATGCCAATGAGCAGCAATACCATATTCAGCTTTTTGGTGCATTTGGGATGTTCTAATTTGAATTTCGATAATTTCCCCATCTGGACCAAAAATAGTAGTGTGCAAAGATTGATAACTATTGGGTTTTGGCATAGCAATATAGTCCTTAATTCTGCCGATTAAGGGTTTCCACATTTTATGAATAAGCCCCAAAACTTTATAACAATCCTGGGTATTTTTAACAATTACTCTTAAAGCAATGACATCGTAAATTTTCTTGATATCATTATCATGTTTTTGTAATTTTTTCCACAAACTATATAGATGTTTTTTACGACCGTGAATCTCAACAATTGGAATATTATTTTTATGCATCTGGGTAATAATTTTTCGTCGAGCTTTTTCCAGTTGATTTTCTTTTGTCTTATATTCTTTACCAGCTAATTCTTTGGTTTTTTTATACTCTTGAGGATAAAGATATATAAAAGATAAATCCTCTAAATTTCCCTTTAATTGTCCCATTCCTAATCTGTGGGCGATTGGTGCATAAATTTCTAAAGTTTCTTTGGCAATTCGAGTTTGTTTTTGTTTTGGAAGAGCATCTAGAGTTTGCATATTATGCAGACGATCTGCTAATTTTATTAATATAATCCTGATGTTTTTTGTCATAGCCATAAGCATTTTACGCAAACTTTCCAAGTGTCGTTCATATTCTTTGTGTTTTAATGCAGTTTGTTCAATTGGATTTATGGGGAAAAACCAACTTTTTTTAATTTTGATTTTATCAAGTTTAGTTAAACCTTGAACAATATTAGTAATATTATCACCAAAATTTTTTTTCATTTCCTCAGTAGTTACAGAGGTATCTTCAATAACATCATGCATTAATGCTGCAGTAATAGTATCAACATCCATTTTATTTTTTGCTAGATATTTAGCAATACTAAGGGGATGAATTATATAAGGTTCACCATTAACTCTTTTTTGTCCTTTGTGAGCTTTATTAGCAAAATTATAAGCTTTTTTAATTAAAGCTTGTTCTTTGTTGGTGCAATATTGAGAAGTGAGTTCTAATAATTCTTTTGAGCTCATACTAGTATCATATTAACAGATTATTCGAATTTTACAAATGTTTGAAAATGATTGTATTTTTTTTCAGCATCAATTTAATTTTATCTTTTGGTTTAATTTTAGTGGCTAACAATTTGTCAGATAATGGATCTTCAATAAGATGTGCAATTTTTCGTCTAATTTCTCTAGCTCCATATTTTGGATTATAACTAATTTTGGTAATATATTTCTTTACTTTGTCACCAACATTGATAGTGATTCCTTCTTGTTTTAATCTTTGCGTAAGTTCCTTTAATTTCAGATCAACAATTTCAGCGATATCCTTTTTACTAAGTGGCTCAAAGACAATAATATCATCAATTCTATTTAATAACTCCGGTTTAAATTCTTTTTTTAATTGATCTAAAACTGTTTTTTTGATTTTATCATATTTTTCCCAAACATTATGCGAAGATTTTTCCTGTTTTTTAAATCCTATAGAAATCTCTTGATTTAATTCTTGTACCCCGATATTGGAGGTTAGAATTATAATCGTATTTCTGAAATTAACACGTCGTCCCTTGGCATCTGTTAAATAACCATCTTCCAAAATTTGTAAAAGAATATTAAAAATTTCTGGATGAGCTTTTTCAATTTCATCAAATAAGATTACACTATAAGGATTGCGCCTAACTTGTTCAGTTAATTTTCCCGCATCTTCATATCCTACATATCCGGGAGGTGCTCCAATCAATCTGGAAATATTGTGTTTTTCCATAAATTCAGACATATCTAATTTTACTAAAGCTTCTTCTGAAGCAAAGAGAAGTTTTGCCAGTTGTTTTGCTAATTCGGTTTTACCTACTCCTGTTGGACCAAGAAAAATAAATGTTCCAATTGGTCGCGAAGGATTAGCAATTCTTGATTTTGCTCGTTTGATTGAATTGGAAATTAATTTAATGGCTTGATTTTGTCCAATAATATATTTTCTTAATTTATGTTCCAGACATAAGAATTGTTTTTTTTCAGTTTGAATTAGATTTTCTAAAGGAATGGAAGTCCAAAGAGAGACAACCTGAGCAATATCTCTAGTATTAACTATAGGTAACCTATTCGATTTTTTGTCTTTTATTTCTAATTTTTGAATTTCTGCTGTTAATTTTAATTCATCGTATCTTAATTTTGCTGCATTTTGATAATTTTGTTTTCCCGCTGCTTCTTCTTTTTGTTGTTTTATATCATTTATTTTCTTTTGGATTTTGATGAGTTCTTTATTTTTACCTACATTAATATCTGAAGCAATTTGTTTGGCGGCAGCTGCTTCATCGATTAAATCTATGGCTTTATCAGGCAGAAATCTGTCAGAAATATATCTTTTGGCTAAGATAGCAGCAGTTTTTAGCGCTTCATTAGATATTTTTACTTGATGATGATTTTCATAGTTTTTTTTAATGCCTTGAAGTATTTTGATGCTTTCTTCAGTAGTTGGTTCATTTACTTTAACAATTTGTAATCGTCTTTCCAAAGCTTTATCTTTTTCAATATGTTTTTTGTACTCATCAGTTGTTGTTGCACCAATTAAATGAATTTGGCCTTTGGCTAGCGATGGTTTTAAAATGTTGGCAGCATCAATTGAACCTTCAGCATTGCCAGCTCCAATAACAGTATGAACTTCATCAATAAATAAAATTATATTTTTGCTTTTGATAATTTCTTGGATGATTTTTTTTATCCTATCCTCAAATTGTCCACGATACATAGTGCCAGCAACTATCATAGAGAGATCTAAATTAATAATTCTTTTATTTTGTAATTTGACTGGTATTTCTCCCTCAACAATTTTTTGTGCCAAACCTTCTACGATTGAAGTTTTACCTACTCCTGGTTCTCCCATTAAAACAGGATTATTTTTAGTTCGACGACAAAGGATTTGAATAGTTCTAGTTATTTCTTTTTGACGACCAATTAATGGGTCAAGTTTATTTTGCTTAGCTAATCTTGTTAAATCAGCACCATATTGATCTAAAAAAGGAGTTTTGGAAGATGATTTTTGTTTTTGCCCAAATCTTTGTACTCCTGGCATAACGAATTCAAATCCAGGACGAGGAAACATTTGATTTTGATTAATTTGTTCAAGCTTTTTATCAATAAAATTGTCAATTGATGATACTTCTTCAAAAATATCATTTAATTGATCCTGAATTTCTTTTATATTAATTCCAATATAGCTGATTGTTTGATAAGCGCGACAATCTTTTTCTTGAGCAATTGCCCATAAAATATGTTCGGATTCAATTGAATTGTGACCCAGTTTTTGTGCTTTTTGAGCAGCACTTGCTAAACACTTTTTTGCTTCTCTTGATAATCCTGTTGATAAGTTGGTTCTAATATTGTGCAAACTTAAAATTAATTTAACTTGATCAAGGTTGATGGCATTTTCTTTTAGAATATCATAAGCAAGATTACTGGCAGTTACAGTCATTGCCAGTAAAAAATGTTCAGTTCCAATTCCAGATTTCATATTCTGAGCAATTCGCTGAGAAGTGATTAATACATGACGAGCAGATTGACCAAATTTTTTGAAGATATCTTTTGGATCGTTCATAAGTTAGCTTATTAGCTTTTTAGTTAATATTATTTAGATTCTTTTTTTGCTTTGGTTTTAATCTCTTTTTTCTCGCTTGATTTTTTATCATCTTTTTTGTCATCATGAACATCTTGCTTATCTTTCGTTTTTTTATCTAACTTTTTCTTTTCCTCATATTTTTCAATATCAATTCCCCAACCAGTTAGTTTGGAAGCTAGACGAACATTTTGGCCAGATTTGCCAATTGCCAAAGAAAGTTGATCGTCACTAACATAAACCTTAGCTTGTTTATTTTTTTTATCAAGTTTAATTTTTTCAATTTTAGCTGGCGAAAGAGCATTTTTTATAAACTGATCGGAATCTTTATCATAAAGAATTATATCAATTTTTTCATCACCGATTTCCGCTAAAACTGCCTGAACACGAATTCCGCGTTGGCCTACGCAGGAACCAACCGGATCCAAACTCTCTTGGTCTGTTGAGACAGCCATTTTTGTTCTTGAGCCAGGTTCACGAGAGATGGCATCAATTTTCACGGTTTCCCCGGCAATTTCAGGAACTTCTAAACTAAATAATTCTTTGATAAACTCGGGTTTGCTTCGTGAGATGAGAATTCTTGGTCCACGATTAGTTTCTTCAACTTTTTCCACAAATATTCTTAATCGTTGACCAATAAAGTAGCGTTCACTGGGAATTTGTTCTGTAGGAGGCATAACACCATTAATTTTTCCCAAATTAATAATGATATTTCTACCTTCAATCTGCTGTACAACACCATTGATGAGTTTGTGTTCTTTATCTTTAAATTCATTATATAATACATCACGTTCTGCTTCCTGTAATCTTTGAATTATCACCTGTTTGGCAGTTTGAGCTGCAATTCGGCCAAAATTTTCTTGATGTGGTAAAGATTTTTCAATTTCATCATCAACTTTAATTTTTTTCTTTTTCTTTTTGGCGTCTGTTAGTTTTATCTGATTATTTTCATCAGTAAAGTCCTCATCCTCTACAACTTTGAATATCTGAAACATTTGAACTTTTGAAAGATCCAAACTATCACCTTTGAGTTTTGCTCGAACAATTTCTCGCGGGTGTCCATATTCTTTACGATAAGCAGCCGCCAAACACGCCTCAATGGTGCCAATTATTGTTTCTTTTGGTAAACCCTTCTCGTCGCATAATTGAGTTAGGGCAGTATCTAAGGGAGATTGTGTGATCATATGTTTTCCTTTCTTATTTGTAATAATATGTAAATTTGTAGGATGATTTTTTATTAAAAAAACAAGCTTAATCATAGCTTGCTTATCGTTGATATCTTATCTTAGCTTAACTTAAGTATATATTAAATAATTATTTTGTCAATTTTTTATTATTAATTACAGCCCATGGAAAGCGAATCGTGGCGGTGACGATGCGGTTGAGGCGAGATGGTTGTTGGATTAGACGATAAAGCCATTCTATATGAAGAGTTTGCATCCATTTGGGAGCGCGTTTGATACGGCCGGAAATAAAATCAAATGCCCCACCTACTCCTATTATCACAGGAATATTAAGTTTATTTTTATATTTAGCAATAAATTTTTCTTGTTTGGGAGCTCCATAAGCAACCAAAAGGATATCGGGATTGGTTTTTAGAATTTTATTGATTAACTTGATGTTTTTAAGATTTTCTTTTTTAGTTAATTTATCTTTAATAATTGGATATCCTTCACAACAACCAGCAACGTGTAAATTAGGATATTTTTCGCGTAAATTATCAGCAGCATATTCCCCTGCTTTATTTTGACCGCCAAGAAAAAACATTCTATATTTCTTTTTAGCGGCTAGTTTAGTCATTTTATCAATTAAATCTACACCAGTTATACGATAATTTAATTTTTGATGAGTATATTTTGCTGCCCACCATAATCCCGCACCATCAGCAACATTTAAGTCACTGGAATTAAGGATTTTTTTATAATTTTCATCATTTTGCGCTGCCATAATGATTTCTGGATTAACTGTAATTATTTGATGTGGTTTTTTGGACTTAATAAACCTATCGATTTTTTTGATCGTCTGTTTATAATTAATATTATCAATTTTGACATTAAGAATGCTTATTTGATTAAACATAAAGTAAATAAACCCCAAGACCCATTAAAACTATTGCTAATATTTTTAGTAAAATAGTATTTTTATCAATTTGTTCTTTTAGATGATGCGGAGCGAAAATTGAAACAATAATTGCGAAAATTAATACAAATAGTGGTTGAAATCCATGCATAGACGAGATTATTATTACAGGTCCAATGGACAAAGCCAACGAATATAAAACCATTCCTACATAATCTAGAATTTCACTTGTTAAAAGTACAGATGTTTTTTTTACTGTCAATTGGGAGATTGTATTTTTGAATTCTATAAAAGTGTCTTTATAAAATAAAAGTGTCAGAGCCACTACAAATGCTGTTAATCTCATAATTATAAATGAATTAAAATATTCAGAATTGGAAAAAACATATTTGTTAATAATGTCCATCGCGGCAAATAAAAATGAGGAACCGAGCATTAAATAGAAAGCATGTCTCAAAGAAAATAAACCTTTTAATTTTTTGGCAGAGATAAGCAGTCCTCCAGTAACAAGCAAAATAAAAGCAATATATGAATAGAAAGATAATGTTTCATTTAAAAATATTGTAGCTAAAATTAAAGTAAATAATGGGATAAACTGCCAAAGAGGTACAACACGAGAAACTTCTTCATTTTTAATGGCATACATATATGGCATCACAGCAAATACGTAAATAATACCAGAAATGATTGAATATATTAGGATTTTTGTTTCAGGCAGATATATTCCTTTAAATGGCAAGATCAGTAAAGTTATAATTCCCATAATAACATTAAATATTACTAAATAAACAAGAGGATGTTTGGCAATCTTAGTAATGATAATTTTTCCTAAGATATTTCCAACAGCCCATACAAAAAAAGCACCAATTGATAATAATATCCAAGTCATAATTTAGTTAGATAGTTAATTAGTTCAATAGTTGATTAGTTATTTATGTTAATAGATAATCAGATTTTTTACTGATCAACCATTTAACTATTAAACTAATCAACTAGATAAATTTTACCATATCAATCAAAAAAAGTCACCTAAAAAGATGACTTTTTTAATCATATAAAATTTCAGCGAGAATCAATTAGAATAATTATTTCTTTTGTGTAGGTTCTTTGATGTGCAGATAAATTGCATAGACACCAAGTACTGTTGCAACTTGAACCCATTGAGCAGATGCTAACCAAACATCTGAAGAAAGATAGCTCCAAGCAGCTAAAAGTACCGATACAACCGATAAAGAAAATAATACTTCCGCTAAAGTGTGTTTTGTGTGTTTGTCCATAAAATCCCCTTTCATTTGTTTTTATTATATCACAAATATAAATTTATGCGAATGAGCTGGCGTCAATTATATCCCAACATTCATCAGTTTCATTCCATTTAAATGCTTCCATTCTACGGACAAATTCAGTATCTGAAAAAGTGTATTCTGTTCTGGCTGTAGTGCCCATTCGTTTAGAATAAAGTTCTTTTTTATCCAAAACTACGGGTTTTACCATATATTCCAACTTTATTTTGCCAATTGGTGAAATAAAAATAATAATTTCCTTTGATCCAGTTTTTATTTTTTCATCAACATCAACCCTTATTTCAATTGGTTCAGTTTTCTTTTCAAGCATTTTAAATTGATCTTGAATTTTTCCTTTTATTTCGTCCCATTTTTCTTGTTTCATAATATGATGCCAATCTACAAATGTATGCGAATGCCGCGAATATCATTTGTGTTATTTTTAATAATTTGTGTATAGTGATGTTATTCTAAGCTCGCCCAGGATCGTCATCCTGAACCCCGATGTAATCGGAGTGAAGGATCTCTATCTATATGATGAGATTCTTCGCTTTCTTGCAGGAGCGCTCAGAATGACAAAAAAAGTTAATTTAGAATAATATCACTATATCATTATGGTTCTTTTTTCTTTTGAAAATATGCCCAAATGTATAAACCGATAGCAATTATTAATGGTATTGATGAAAATATTAATAGATAATTTAGAAATTCTTTAATGAAATTTTGAAGGATATCAACTATTAAAGAAGCTATTTGTATTGTTGTTTCAGGTGGCAAAATGAAATTTTTGATAATAATACTTGATGAAAATAATCCCACCAAAGCAACAATAAATATCAGACCAGATGGAATTATTAATGCAGTTGCTAGCCATTTTAGAATAGAGGAAATTGGCTTATAAATTAAAAATCCAATAATAATTAATGTAATTATATCTATAGCCAGCAATATGTATAGTCCGATCGAGATGTAAGAATAAATTTTTTTTAGCAAGTTAAGTTCTTTTTGATTTTTTTCAAAGGAATCTCTTAAATTTATTTCGTTGGGAATTGCTTCTAAAATAAAACTACCTGAGGATAATTTTTTAAAACTGTCTTTAAATTCAGAGGTCATTTTTCCGGGTGGAATGCAATCTAATTTAAGATTCTTCATATCTTTACCGCTTTCAATATCAAATTGCTTCATTTGTTTTTCTGTGCATTCTGGTAAGTTATCCATTGATTTAGAAACTTGGGATTCCAAAGATCCAGTTAATTTTTCTTTTATTTCTTTAAATGAAATCTTGCCTTCCAGAATATCAGTTTTTCCAGAAAGATAGTTGGATAATCCATCAAAAAATGTATTCATTCGTTCTTTAACCCATTCAGGTTTTAAAATTGATTGGACTGTAATTGCCAAGGTGTCGGATCCAATCATTGGTGTATCCGATTCCATCATTCCCGAAGTCATAAATGATAATCCATGAGAAATAAGTTTAGTATAAACTTCCTCTTTAGAAAATTGATTTTTATAAAAATTTGGATTTAAGATTGTTTTTTTAGCTGTGAATCCAAAAATCAGTATCATAAATAATGGTACAAAAATCGCTATTAAACAACCAGCAGTGATTTTTTTAAACATATATCCTTTCGGATTTTACCAACTTCCTCCCCCTCCACCACCAAAACCACCTCCTGAGCCGCCGCCGGAAAAGCCAGAACCGCCGGATGAAGCAGATGATATTGAACTGATCTGTGACTGCATAGAATTTAGATCACTCATCAAAAATATTGGGGTATAAATATAGCCCGGATAACCATGGCACCATCTAGGTTCAGTATCTTTGTAGATATTTTTGAATTTTTTAGCCCAGATTGTAGCAACGCCGAGTGCCATGGCAGCGGGCAAAAATCTTTCAAAAATCTGCTCTTTTTCCTGAAATTTTAAGCGATATTTTTCTGCGGTTTTCAAATATAGTTTTAATCCTAGAATTTTTTCCCGCAAAGCCACACCCTTTAAATTTTTTTTAGGCATAAATGGACCAAATATCATAAATAATATCCCAGAAAATATCATTCCAACAGCAAATGAAATTGAGAATCCAAATGAAAAGAAACTGATGAACATAAGTATCATACCAATTACAAAATATGTCGCCTTGATACTTGATGGGTGTTTTGGGAAATATCCTTCGTTGGTCATCTTTTTAAATACTTGATTTCTAACTTTACCTGCAGTTGAGTAGAAATTTTTAAGATCTTTAATTTTCACCTCATCTTTACCGCCAAATAAGCCACTTATCAATTCTTTTTCAAAATCATTTAAATTACCCGAATCTTGGGATTTAAGTTTTTTTAAGGATACTTCTTTATTTTTACCAAATATTCCCTTTTTCTCTTTTACTTCAATTTTTAAATATCCTTTGATAGCCAAGTCAATAATTGAGGCGGAAATATCACGATTATCAATTTTTTCATCTACAATTGCGCCCATCTCCAAAGGAGTTAGATTTTTGGGAACTGCAAATTCTGGTACAATTGTGCCTCGTCCTTTAGGATCTTTCCCGTGTTTTAAATATTGCCAAAGTAGAACAAAAAATACAATTACTGGCAAAAAGTAAAATATATTATTAACCACTGTTCTCCAGAGGTTTTCCCAAAAAGTTGGTTTGTGCACAATACCAACTGGCCAGCTAGTAACAATTGTTAAACCTTCACCAGAATTAAGTTCAGTATCAGCGGTATATGTTATTTGATTATCATTGATATCTATATTCCCATTTTCAGAAGTTGATCCATAAGTGCCGGTGTATAATTTTGCCCGAATATCATCTTTTTTTATTCCTTCTGGTAAATAGATTGTAGCGGAAACTTTTTCAATGGTAGTTGGCCATTCATTGCCTGTAACGTTCCAATAAAGTTCATCATGATCATCAAAATAGTTTATGGCTCTATCAATTTTATAATTAATAACATAGGTGTTTTCACCTTTAATATATTTATCTGCATCGCCAATTTTAAATTTCTCATTGTCACCCGTGTAGGATTGATCAAAAGTATATTTATCACCTTTTTCATTTTTAATTGATAACAGTTTTAATCCAATACTTTGATTATTACC
>DAOVQR010000091.1 GCA_030628575.1 bacterium | reverse complement strand
TGTTCGAGTGGAAGATTCATAAAATAAAGAACCCATAATCTTGCCTTTCAATAAAAGCTTACGCCGTTTTCTTTTACCATCAAACTGCTTGGCTACTCTCAAAACATAAAGTAGTTCCTCTTTGGAAAAATTATTGATGGAAATAATATGTTTCTTTTTCCACTTCATCCAGCCATCCTTTTTTGTTCTAACAACCAAATTAATATTGCTTTTTGAATATGCAAACGATTTTCTGCTTGATCGAAAACAACTGAATGAGTACCATCAATGACTTCAGCGGTTTGTTCATATCCTCTCATTGCCGGCAAACAATTCATAAAAATCACCTCATCTTTTGCATATTCAAGAAGTTTTTCGGTTACCTGAAATGGCATCAATTTTTTCTTTCTTGTTTTCTCTTTTCTTATATCAATATGATAACTCGTCCACGAATCTGTATAAATTATATCTGCACTTTTTGCTGCCTTAGAAGCATTATGCAATATCTCAATATTAGATCCTGTTTTTTGAGCAATTTTCTTTGCTTCTTCTATAATTTGTTTTTTTGGTTTAAATTCCTTATTGCCAGGACAACCAATAACAATATCCATCCCCACTAGTGCACATCCATGGAGTAAAGAATAAGTCACATTATTCTCTGCATCGCCAAGATATACTAATTTCAATCCTTTTAATTTCTTCTTTTTTTCTTGAATAGTTAATAAATCGCCCATAATTTGGCAGGGGTGATTCATATCTGAAAGTGCATCAATAACAGGAACTGTGCTATATTGTGCCAATTTCTCCAGCTCTGCAAATTTAAAAAGTCGTGCCATAATAATATCTACATAACACGAAGCACATCTAGCTGTATCCTCAATTGTTTCTTTTTTGCCTAAAGGAGAAGTGGCAATATTATAGTAAATTGCGTGTCCTCCCAACTGAGTCATCGCCACCTCAAAACTGACTCTGGTTCTGAGTGATGCTTTTTCAAATATCATTAATAAAGTTTTATCTTGTAATTTATTTCTATATTTCTTGGGATATTTTTTAATTTCCTGCGCAAGCTTAATAATATCCTTTACTTGATTTGCGGTTAAATATGCTAAAGATAGAAAATGATTTTTATAAAAAGACTTATTATCTCGATTCTTCCCTTCCTCAATTCGATCAATTAAATTTTTAATTTTTTGTACCTGATCTGGCTTAAATTTTGATAAATCCAACCAATTTTTTGTCATATTCCTCCAAAAAAAATTAAAAAAATAGGAACTTTATGTCCCCGTCGAATCAATATCTATTGATATTTATATATTTATACTTTTTCACATTCCCTCCCTATTCGAATTTATCAAAATAAATTCGACGGGCGACAAATTATATAATAATTTGTATAGCCATAAAAATTCATTCCTGATTTTCAGTATATAATGTAGAAAATTTTTGTCAAATTGTTGAAAAGTATACATCTTCTTTTATTAGTAACATTAGTTATTCATATTCGTATCATTGGTATCATTAAATTATATTTCTTCTTTATACTCCTCCGGTATCTCATCGATAAATCTCGATCTTATATTACTTTGGATATTGCCGTAAATTAGGCGTGATTGGGCATAGGTTAGATATAATCGTTCTTTGGCGCGGGTAATACCAACATAAGCTAAACGTCTTTCCTCTTCCATCTCAGACGGTTCGGTTAAACTTCTAGAATGAGGAAACAATCCCTCTTCCACTCCTACAATAAATACCACGGGAAATTCCAAACCTTTGGCATTATGCAAAGTCATTAAAGTCAAAATATCTTGATCTGCATCATAATTGTCAATATCTGATATTAATGCCACCTCCAGCAAAAAATCCCCTAGATTTGCAAATCTACTTGCTACTGATTTTAATTCCTCAATATTTTCCCACCTTGTTTCCCCTTGTTCAGTTCCATCCAACAACATCTTTTTGTATCCTGTTATATCAGTCACATAATCAATCAAATCCGCCGGCGTGAACTCTTTTGCTTTAATTCTAAACTTCTCCATCATTTTGAAAAAGTTATCTAATTTTGCATTTTGAGCTGTTATTTTACACTTTTCGCTTTGCGTTTTTAGTTTCTCAAATGTTTTTTTTCCAATTCCACGAACAGGTGTATTGATTATTCTCTCCAATGATACTTCATCTTTAGAATTATTAATAAGGCGCAAATATGCCAAAATATCTTTGATTTCTTTTCGCTGATAAAACTGCACCGCTCCCACAATTCTATAGGGAATTGATCGCTTTAAAAGCACTTCTTCAACAACTCGTGACTGAGCATTGGTTCTATATAAAATCACAAAATTATTTAAACTCTTTTGCTCACTTCTGAGTGCTTCCACTTCATCAACCACAAAATTCACTTCATCTTCTTGATCCATTGATTCATAAATACAAATTGGCGCTCCGTCTTTTTTTTCCGTCCATAAAGTTTTGTCAGTCCTGTTGCGATTGCATTTTATAAGATTGTTGGCAGCAGATAATATATTCTGAGTGGAACGATAATTTTGTTCAAGTTTGATAACTTTTGCCTTGGGATAATCTGCTTCAAAATTTAAGATATTGCGAAAATTTGCTCCGCGAAAACCATAAATTGATTGCGAATCATCTCCCACCACACAGATATTTTGATGCTTTGCAGCCAACAATTTAATCAACTGATACTGAGCAGTATTGGTATCCTGATACTCGTCAACTAAAATGTATTTAAAGATATTTTGATACTTGGGTAATAGCTGGTGGCTGAACAATTTTACTGTTTTCATAATCAAATCATCAAAATCAAGTGCATTGGCTTTTTTAAGCCGTTTTTGATATTCAATGTAAACCTTGGAAACTATTTCTAAAAAATAATTATCAGCATAACTTTGATATTGTTTTTCATCTATAAGTTCATTTTTGGCGCCTGAGATATATTTTTTGATTGCTTTTGGATTAGTTTTTTTAGGATCAATATCCATATCTTTGCAGATTTTTTTAATCAAACTCAAACTATCTTGGGTGTCATAAATCACAAAATTTCTGTCAAAGCCAATTTGATGAATTTCCCGCCTTAAAATCTTCACACAAATTGAGTGAAAAGTACCAAGCCACGGCAAACGCGGAGCGTTTGCCAAATTCGAAGCACGAATATCTAAATCCGAAACAATTTTCGAATTTTCAAAATCTAAATTTCTTAAACGTTTTGAATTTTGATCATTTGTATTTGGAATTTGTTTCGGATTTCGGATTTCGGATTTCGGATTTGAAGAAATGAGTAATCGAACAACTCGATTACTCATTTCTTTGGCTGCTTTATTAGTAAAAGTCACCGCCAAGATATTATATGGATTGATTTTCTTCTCTCTAATTAAATAAGCAATCCTATGAGTTAATGCCTTAGTTTTGCCGGACCCAGCTCCAGCCAGTATTAAAACCGGTCCTTCAGTAGTTAATACCGCTTCACGCTGCATTTGATTTAAATCATTTAATATATTCATCCTTTTTAATATAACAAATAGTCGATGTTTTTAATAACTTCCACTTTTCTTGTAACCGCAATTTTAGTGGAAGTAATTATTCGTTCTTAATTCGTTTGTATGCTTTATTCGTGATAATTCGAGCAATAAAAAAGACCCAAGAAGTTAGCTGCTTGTGGCCCCTCCAATATTTAATAAAGTGGCTGCAGTCCTCTTGGGTCCAGGGCGCTAGCTGCCTTTTATACATCTCCTTCCGGAGTTTTATTACCCAAGAAAGAACTGTTAGGTGGCTTGCGCCGTGTTGATCCTACAAGATGAATTTTTAATGTGTTTTTTGTTTTTGTTTGTTTAGTAGGATCAGGATGCTCCGGTATTTTTTGAGTACAAATATTTTATCCGAAGCAATCTGCTTCTACCAAACCCTCCGTTTTTTTAATGTCCCTCCGATTTAGGTGATTATAATATAATACCAACTTATCAAATCTATGTCAAGAGGTTAATGTTTGAT
>DAOVQR010000087.1 GCA_030628575.1 bacterium | reverse complement strand
ACTGTTAATGAGAAATTGTCCATAACTAATGGATGTAACTTTCATAATTATCATCCTCCTTTAGTTTTTGTTTTAGTTGTTATTTTTAACAAGAATAGTATAAACTAAATATGAGAGAATGAAAATGAGAAAGTCCTAATTATATTGGATTGGAAAAATAGAATTTTTGTAGCCACTAGCAAACAGGTGGAAACAGAATTTGGCATAATAGTTAAGGCCGAAAATTCAATTGCCAATAGTCATATTGAATCTGTACGATATGGCCAAGGCGTAATTGGCGGGATTTTTAACTACGGTGATGTTTATGTTGAATCAGCTGCTAAAGGTGAAGATTTAATTTTTGTTGCCATTGAATCGCCAAAAATGCGCGCCAACCAAATTCAAGATCAAATAAGATACTATAGGTCTCTACATAATATGAATCATAATGTTTCTATGAAATAGATATAGAGAAAGTCAGTAGAAATTACACTTAAGTTGTCATTCCGAGCCCATTCGACTGCGCTCAGGGCAGGCTCGAGTCGAGGAATCCCTTTTAAAGAAGAGATTTCTCCATTACGCTAACGCTTCAGTCGAAATGACAAATATATACTAATTCTATTGTCGTTGTTTATAGAATTTATTTGCTTTACTGGGTATATTTTGATATACTTGTTTTGAATTTGATAGTGAAAGAGGGGTGTTAAAAAAATGTTTAAGGAAATTCCTGATATAAAAGAAGTTAAGAAATTATTAGATCCATGGTTCAATCAATTTAACATCTCAGAAATGATTTTAGCAGATGTTGACGAAAGTGGTCGAATGATTGTACCGAGTCAGAATGCAAAGATTAGTTCAGTGATTAGATATTGGAATGAATTTAAAGATAGAGATTTAATAATTGAAACATCTGGATTTAAAGGATTTTTGAAACCATCAGATGAAAATTTTCAAAAACAAAAAGATGATTATATCTTTCATTCTTTGGTAATTGCTGCAAAAGTAATGAGAAAGGGTGATAAAAAATACACACTATTTATTTCAAGAAAATTTTATAAGGAGGTGAAAGAACAATGAAATGGTGGGAAATTTTATTAGGAGTATGGTTATTAATAGTTTTTCCTTCAGCACCATTTATTGGAAAATTTATAAAATCGAATAGTTCAAATTGAATTCAGGAGGAAAAGAACAAGAAAAGATTTGAATTGGAGGTGAAAAGATAATGGAAGGGTGGAAAATTGCGATAGGAATTATTGTTTTCTTTTGGCTAATAGCCATGGGCACGATGTGGTATCCATGGCATAGTTTAGAAACAATATCTTCCAAAAACTACAGATTAGTGCAACAGTCGTGATGACACTTTTACTCCTCTTATCAATTTGGGTGATGAAAAGTGCCTATCTCGACATAATTCCAAAGTAAGTCTCATTTATAAAAGATCAACATAAAATATTTGTTGGTCTTTTCTTTTTTGTGCAGTTGGACAGCTAAGCTGACCTCAACCATGTTTGGCGTGGTTGCAAAAAAAAGTAGAAATGGTAATATGGAATTAACAATCAAATGTAGTAGAAGATTTGGAGGTTTTATGGGAATTTTAGATGATCAATCACTAATTCAAAAATATGACAAGGAAGGAATGCTGCAGAAAATTCAAGAGTTTCCGTCTCAAGTGGAAATTGCATGGAATCAAGTTCAATCTTTCATAGTCCCTACTCACTACATAAAGGCAAAAAATGTAGTAATTTGTGGTATGGGGGGATCAGCAATTGGCGGTGATTTAATTAAGGATTTAACGTTTGATACTTCAAGAATTTCCGTTACAGTGGTGCGTGATTATAATTTACCAGCATTTGTTGAGTCAAATACGCTAGTTATTATTTCAACATATTCCGGCAACACCGAAGAAACTTTATCAGTATTTAAACAGGCAGTTGAATTAGGGGCAAAAGTAATTGTTATATCTACTGGCGGAAAAGCTGCTTCACTTTGCAGAAAATATAAAATTCCCATGTTCGAAATAAAATATGAATCGCCTCCTCGAGCAGCATTTGCTTATTCTTTTATACCGCTTTTGGGAATTTTTAATAAACTTGGCTATATTGAGTTGGAAAAAGAAGAAATTTTAAATGCAGTTAAATATCTAATAGATTATAAACAAAAAATTGATATGAACATAACTACATCAAGTAATGATGCAAAAAAAATAGCTGAAAAACTATATGAGAAATTACCAGTAATAATGGCTGGTGGAATTTTAACCAACATTGCTCGCCGTTTTAAAGATCAATTAAATGAAAATTCTAAAACGATGGCATGTCTTGATGTAATTCCAGAACTTTGCCATAACCATATCGTAGGGCTTGATTATCCCAAAGAAGTTCTAAAAGAAACTTATACCATAATATTGCAATCAAAATTTGACCATCCGCGCAATAAATTAAGGCATCAAATACTGCTTCAAATACTTCAAAGAAAAGGCATTAAATATGAATCGGTATTTATCAATCAAAAAGGTGGTAGAGTTTCAGAAATGCTGCACAATGTTTTGTTTGTTGATTATGTTTCATACTATTTAGCAATGCTTAATAATGTTGATCCTACAACTATAGATAGTATTAATTTTTTAAAAGATAAATTGGCAGAGAATAAATAACGCAAAGTGTAAAACGCAAAATTTAAAACAACAATTAAAAACTCAAAACTAACAATATTCAAAATGATTTTCAAACAATTTTATAAATTTTGAATTGTTGATTTACGCTTCGCATTTTTAGCTTTGAGTTTAAATAACGGGGGTATTTATGGCAGTAATTAAAAAAATAGAAAGCCGCAAAATTTTGGACTCACGCGGTGATTTTACAATTGAAGTTGATGTTTATTTAGACGATGGCTCAATGGGTAGAGCTTCGGTCCCGTCAGGTGCATCAAAGGGAAGATACGAAGCTTTTAGGGTTACTGATATTGATAAAGCTTTAAGCAATATACAAATTCTAGCAAAAAGTTTAATCGGACAAAAAGCAGAAGATCAACAGCGAATTGATATAGCTATGATTAATACGGATGGGACTGCCAATAAAAGTAATCTTGGTGGAAATGTAATTTTAGCAATATCTTTAGCAGTTTGCGAAGCAGCAGCTAAATCAGCAAAAATACCACTTTTTAAATATATAGCACAAACATCGGGAATTAAAATTGATAAATTTAAATTACCAATTCCTATGTTTAATATTATAAATGGTGGCAAACATGCTGACAATAATCTTCCTTTTCAAGAATTTATGGTGATTCCATCAGGCAATAAAAGTTTTAAACAACGCGTTGAGGAAGGTGTTGATATTTTTCATCAGTTGAAAACAGATTTAAAAGCGATGAAACTCTCAACTAATGTTGGCGACGAGGGTGGATTTGCACCTAAATTAAATACTAACGAAGAAGCAATGGAGCTTTTGACTAATGCAATAGTTAAAGCTGGATACAAACCACGAGAAGATACTGGAATCGGAATTGATGTAGCAGCAAGTGCAATTACTAATTTTTCAGCAGTAACTTATCCCTTATCACCCATTTCTTATTATCAAAAAATATCAAATACCTACCCCATAACATTGATTGAAGATGGTCTAGGAGAAGATGATTGGGACGGGTGGACAAAACTGACCGCTACAATAGGTAACAAAGTAAAAATTATCGGTGATGATTTATATACAACCAATCCGAATAGATTGCAAAAAGGTGTTGCTCAGAAATGTGCTAATGGAATTATTATCAAACCAGATCAGATTGGTACATTAACTGAAACTTTCAAAACTATCCGTATGGCTAAAGAATCCAATTACACTATTATTATTTCTCATCGATCCGGTGAAACAGAATCCACTTTTATTTCAGATTTGGCTGTTGGTGTAGGAGCGGATTTGATAAAAACTGGAGCACCATCACGAGGTGAACGTGTAGCGAAATATAATCAGTTGATAAGGATTGAAGAAGAGCTAGTGTAACAATGACTAATCGATCTAATTTCTAATTAACCTAAATAAATCCAAAGTCCAAATGTCAAATATCAAATCAAATCTAAATTAATAAATGTCAAATAATATTAATTAATTCATTTGAGCTTAGGATTTCAATTGACATTTGTAATTTGAGT
>DAOVQR010000141.1 GCA_030628575.1 bacterium | reverse complement strand
TTATGCAAATTTACAAATGTATGCAAATGACGCAAATAATTCATTCGTGTCATTCGCATATCATTCGCGGATTGGCATAATGTTTATAACTTGTTTATTTTCACCAACTCTGTTTTGTCTTCACTTCTTTTCTTTATCTCAACTGAATTCTTTTTTAATGTCTTATCACTAATTACCACTCGATATGGCATACCCATTAAATCTGCGTCGGCAAATTTTTGCCCAGCAGATATTTCTCTATCATCAATTAAACAATTATCTTCTCCTCCAAGTTTATCGATAATCTTCCTGATTCCTGCTTCCTGATTCCTGCTTCCTAAAATCACTATGTGATTTTTGTATGGTGCCACTGATTCCGGCAATATCATTCCCGCCTTATCATGAAAAACTTCCACAATAGTTCCCATAATCCTTGATGGACCTATGCCGTAGCATCCCATTACCACTGGTTTATCTTTACCGTCTTTATCTTTATAAGTTAATTCGAATGCATCGGAAAATTTCGTTTTTAGTTTGAATATATTTCCCACTTCAATTGCTTTTTTAACCACTAATTTATTATTCCCACATTCAGGACAAACTTTTTGCTCATTGATAATCTCTTTGTTAACACCGATTTTGCACGAATTACACAAATAGATCTCGTCTTCTCCTGTTTCGCAAAGAGTTTGGAATTCATGAGAAAACTTTGAAAAACTACCTCCTGATGCATAAACTAAGTGAGTATCTTTACCAATTCCAATTCGATCAAATATTTCTTTATAAACTTTTTGAACTTTTTTATAATATTCGTCAAGATCTTTTTCGTCTACGTGAAAACTATATAAATCTTTCATTAAAAATTCACGCCCTCTTAAAAGTCCCGATCTGGCGCGGGGTTCATTGCGAAATTTTGTCTGAATCTGATAAATATAGACCGGTAAATCTTTGTAGGAATGAACAAATTGTTTGACTAAAGGAGTTATAACTTCCTCATGAGATTGATTTAAAATATATTCAGAACCAGAATGAAGTTTTGTTCGAAATAAAATATCTAATTTATCTCGCTTTGTTTGTTTATAGCTTTTAATTGATGTCAATGTTGGCATTAAAATTTCCTGCCCACCAATGACATTCATTTCTTCTCTGATAATTTTGATGATCTTTTCTAGCATCATAAAACCAAGCGGCAAGTAATTGTATACTCCGGCCATTTCTTTGGAAATAAAACCAGCCCGTTCCAAAAATTGAGCATTGATTGATTTTTCGTCTTTTGACACTTGTTTTCTAGTTTTAGCAAATAGTTTAGATAAATACATAAACACATTTCTCAACTACAAATACACTAATCTTTACAAATTGCACTAATTATTTGTGTTATTGGTGTAATCTGTGTATTCGTGGACTATTTTAATTATACTTCTAATTGATTCTGAGTTCAAATTTATTTCGCAATCAATTTCACAATATCGTTATAAGTTACTAAAATTATTAGAGCAATAAGGATAAAAAATCCGCCTATATGAATGGTGTTTTCTATTTTTTCCGCCACGACCTTTTTTTTAAAAATTATTTCGGGTATGATAAATGCCAATCTACCTCCATCAAGTGCCGGTATTGGCAAGATATTAAAAAAGGCCAATGCTAAAGAAAGTAACGCCGCAAATTTTAAAACATATAACCATCCAAAATAAACTGTTTGATACAAAAAAACAAAAATACCCACGGGGCCAGAAACCGCTTCTGTTGGAGCTTGAACATCGGTGAACACTGATAGAATTAATTGCCAAATAAAACTTAATGAAATCCATATTATTGCTACCATTTCTTCTAAAGCAACTAATGGCACCAAATACCAAGGATATTTCTGCACTTCTCCTCCAGTATCAGCCATAGAAATCCCCAAAGGATGTTCTCCATCTGACAATTTAACCCTTAAATATTCTTCTTTGTTATATTTTTTAATAGTAATTGTAACTTCCTGGCCCTTATGTTCAGATGTAAACTCACCAAGCTGATCACCATTTTCTAATTTTTCACCATTAACTTTTATAATAAAATCATTTTGTTTTAATCCTGCCTCGGCTGCAACAGATTCCTTCTCGACTCCAGTTACTATGACATTATTAGTAATATTTGCTGGAACCAACCATAACCATACACTAAAAAGTATCCAAGCCAAAAGAAAATTTAAAATCACACCAGCAATAATTATTTTGAATCTTATCCAAGCTGGTTTTTCAGAAAAAGAATCTTTTGATTTTATTTCTTCATCTTCTCCTAAAAGTTTATTAAAACCGCCCAAAGGGATATAATTTATTGAATAAACTGTATCTGATATGTCTTTTCGACAATCATTATTATTACCCCAAAAAAATCTCCACTTGCCGGTTTTTGAAGATTTATACCAACCGCAAATTCTTGGCGGATATCCTAAGCCGAACTCTTCAACTTTTACCCCATTTTTTTTGGCAACATAAAAATGCCCAAGTTCATGGACAAGGACTAGGATAGATAATATGGCTATAAATAATACGATAGTAAGAATTAACATGTTTAAAATTTCTAATTGCTCTGATTGACCTAATTACTCTAAACAAATTAAATGTCAAAACTCAAATTAATAAATGTCAATTGAAATCCTAAGCTCAAATGAATTAATTAATATTA
>DAOVQR010000038.1 GCA_030628575.1 bacterium | reverse complement strand
TAAAAAATGAGTTTCACCATCTGATAAATCTTTAATATCATCAAAAAGTTGAATAATCTGTTTTTTGCGCCAAGAATATCTACGCTGATATGGAGGAATGACAAATTGCTCAAGATTTGCATGTAATAGTTAGGATATTGTGAGCGGTGTTGTTTTGATATCCATTAATGTCCTTTATTTTTGATTATTGTCCTGTTAAAATTATCCTTCGACTTCAATCAGCACGTTCGACTTTCAATTTATGATATATTCTTTCTTAATAATTAATCAAAAATCATGAGTGGTCCACTTGTTATCGCAAACAGAATGTCGATTGGCGGAGAGGGTGGGATTCGAACCCACGGAGCCCTTACGAGCTCAACACATTAGCAGTGTGCTGCATTCGGCCACTCTGCCACCTCTCCATTATTATTTCCAAATTCCTTTGATCAACTTTTCTTTTTTCTTTTTCGTCCAACCTTTTTTGTCCTTCGATTATCACTCAGGACATTCTCTAATCTCCTGGTCGAAGACCATGGGCGCTTCCGTTTACTAACAGAAAGTCGAATGGCGGAGAGAGTGGGATTCGAACCCACGAGGCACTTGCGCACCTAACGGTTTTCAAGACCGCCGCATTCGACCACTCTGCCATCTCTCCGTGATTTTATACTAACAACTGATAACTTATGACCAACAACTAATATGGATTATATCCTATTTTATCTTGAAAATCAATGTTTTTTCTGGTAAGATTGTTCTGATATGCGCCTATAGCTTCCGCCTTCACTAAAATTACGGCGGACAGGCAGTTGGATATGCCCACGTAGCTTAATTGGATAAAGCATTGGCTTGCGGAGCCAAAGACTACAGGTTCGATTCCTGTCGTGGGCACCATAATAAGTCAAAACACGCCATTTTTATAATTCTGCATTTTGAATTCATCATTTTGCGTTTATAAAATTACTCTCAAACCTAAAAAATGATATAATATATTTGAACTTAAGAACGTAAAAACTAAAGAACCGAAGAACAAGATATAAAATAGTTATAAGTTCATCGGTTCATGCGTTTATATTTTTTGTTATGAGTTTAACACGTAAAGTTGCTTTTAATACAGGATTTCAAATAATTGGTAAGATTATTACCACCGGTCTTTCTTTGGTATTAATTGCTGCCCTAACTCGTTATTTAGGCGTATCAGGTTTTGGTAACTATACCACTGTTTTTGCCTATGTTTCTTTTGCCGCAGTTTTAGCTGATTTTGGGTTTTTTATTATTATGGTACGGGAGATCTCCCGCAAAGAAAGAGGAATGGAAAAAATTGTCAATAACACTATGACTCTAAGAGCGGTAATTGGTTTTATAGTTTTTACTTTAGCTTTTATCATTGGATTATTTATTCCTCAATATTCTATGACTGTAAAATTAGGTATTGGTGTAATTGGTTTTGGATGGTTTTGGACAACCCTTAATTCAACTTATGTAGGTGTTTTTCAATCACAGCTGGAAATGTATAAATCAGCAATTAGTGAAGTTGTTGGACGGGTTATTATTTTTATTTTTGTAATATTGTTTATCAAAATGCAATACTCATTGGTTGTTATTCTTAGTGCATATACAATTGGTAATATCATTAATTTTATATTGAGTATGATTTTAGGACATAAACATGTTAAATTCCGTTTTGCCTTTGATTTTGATTTTTGGCAGAAGATGTTTTGGAAAGCACTACCCATGGGGATAGTATTAGTTCTGGGTCTCATATATTTTAAGATTGATACTATTATGCTTTCTATAATGAAAAGCAGTGAAGATGTAGGAATTTATGGAGCACCATATAAAATTATCGAAGTTTTGCAAATAATCCCCGGAATTTTTATGGGAAATGTTTTTCCGATTTTAACCCGATATATTACCCAAAAAGATAAAAGAGTAGAAGCAACTTTACAAAAATCTTTTAATTTTCTATCTATTTTAGCTTTACCAATAATGGCTGGAACCATAATATTAGCTTATCCTATTATTAGATTAGTTGTTGGTTCAGAATTTATTACAGCTAATACTGTAGGTACTTTTTTTGGTCAACCAGCAACTTCAGTGTTAGTTTTGCAAATGCTTATTGTTGTTGTAGGTTTATCATTTATTGTGGTGTTATTTAATAATACTGTAATAGCTTTAGGCAAACAAAAAGAATTAGTTACGGCATATATTATTTTAGTTTTGGTTAACATAATACTTAATTTTCTCTGGATTCCAAAATACAGCTATATGGGGGCGACTGTTTCAACTATAATAACAGAAATATTAGTCCTTATATTAACAGTGAGAATTGTCTATAAATATATTGATTTTAAAATTAAATATATTGTACTATTTAAAGCATTAATTTCAACTATAATAATGGGACTTATTATATATTTTTTCCCTAGTCAAAATTTGTTTATACGAATATTCATCGGAATAATTAGCTATATAAGTTTAATTTTTCTTACAGGTGCAGTTAATAAAGATATGATTTTATCTTTGATAAAGAAAGAGAAAAATGATGAAAATCGGAATTGATGTACAAACTACCCACAAACATAAAACAGGTTTTGGTAATTATGTTAATAATCTTATATTTAATTTAAAAAAAATTGATAAAAATAATCAATATTTGCTTTTAAAACCTACTGATAAAAATGATCTTTCAACTCCAAAAAGATTTATTTGGGATCAGTTTTTGTTTCCTAAAAAAGCAAAACAATCAAAAGTTGATATTCTTCATCAACCATGTTTTTCCTTACCAGTTTTCTATAAAGGAAAAAAAATTATTACTGTTCACGATTTAGCAATTAAATATTATCCAAAAGGTATATCATTACCATCAAGAACCTTTTTTTCTTATTGGATGCCATTCACATATAAATTTGCAGATCATATAATTACAATTTCTAATTATACTAAAAAAGACATTATAAAATTTTTAGGTATTCCAAAAAATAAAATTACAGTAATTCCTTTAGCAGTAGATCATAAATTGTTTAATGCCAACAGAGTTTCTGATATTAAAGTAAATAAAATAAAAAAGAAATTCAGTATAAATTCAGAATACTTTTTTAGTATTTCCGAATTACATCCTCGAAAAAACTTGGAATTTTTAATAAGAGTATTTTTTGATGTTTCAAAAACCCTTAATGATTATAAATTAGTTCTAGCGGGTAAAAAGAATAAATATTATGATAAATTATTCAATTTAGCAAACAAATTAAAAATAGCTGATAAGATATTATTTATAGGTTATGTGAGCGAGGAAGAAAAAATCATTCTTTACAAAAATGCCACAATATTTCTATTCCCTTCTTATTATGAAGGTTTTGGTTTGCCTCCACTGGAAGCAATGGCTTGTGGCACTCCAGTTATTTCTTCAAATACTTCTTCACTGGCAGAAATTATTGGTAATGGGGGAATTTTGATTTCACCCACTGATCGTAAAGGTTGGGTCGATTCTGTGAAAATTTTAGCGACAAATATAAAATATAAAAAATCTATTGTCAGAAAAGCAGTTAACCAAGCAAAAAAATTTTCTTGGAAAAAATGTGCCCAATCAACGATTCAAGTTTATAAAAAAGTTCTTGGTATTAATGAGAATAAAAAGAAAAATATTTTAATTATTAAAAATCCGTTTGAAACCCATGGATTTAGTGGTGGCGAAGTTCATACTATGCAGATGGCACATTTTCTAAGAAAAGAAGGTCATAAAGTGTATTTTGCTGGCAGTTGCCCAGATCTTTTAGGAAAAGCCAAAGAAGAAGGATTTGAAATAGAATATTTAGATTTTGGTGGCGAGGAAGCAGTAACCAAAATATCCGTTATTAAATTTTTTTTTACTTGGCCTTTTATTTATTTTAAATATAAAAAATATCTTCAAAAAATGAAAAAAGAAAAAAACATTGATATTTTATATTTAATTTCTTGGAATGAAAAGTTTTTGCTTGCACCTCTCGCTAAAAAACTTGGGATGAAAGTATTTTTTGTGGAACATCGTCTAATGGGAAGATTCATATATTTAAATCCATTTCGTTTTTTGTATGTATATGGATCTAATTTTGCTAAAATTATTGCAGTATCTCAAGCAGTCAAACAAGGTCTTATGAAAGTGGGAGTTAAACCAGACAAAATCAGAGTAATTTATAATGGTGTTGAAGTTAATGAATTCAGTCGGATAAAAAGAAAAATGTTTAAAAAAGATCCCAAAGAAATTATCATTGGTACTATTAGTCGTTTAAGTGAAGATAAAGGTATAAGATATTTATTAGAAGGTTTTAAAATTGCCAGTCAAAAAGATTCGAATTTAAGATTGAAAATTGTCGGTGGTGGACCACAGGGAAAAGTACTTATTAATCTAAGTAAGGAATTAAATATTTTCAATAAGGTAAAATTTTTAGGTCGTATTGAACGTAAAAAAATCCCGGAATTTATAAATAGTATTGATGTATTTGTTTTAGCTTCCATTTGGGGCGAATCCTTTGGTATAGTATTGGTAGAAACAGGGATTATGGGTAAGCCATGTATTGCTACAGATATTGGCGGGATGCCCGAGGTAATTAAAAATAATAAGACGGGAATTATTGTTAAACCATACAATTCTCAAGATATTGCCAAGGCCATAAGAAAATTGGCAGGTAGTGTAAAGTTGAGAGGAAAAATGGGTAAAGAGGCGAGAGAAAGAGTTAAAAATAAATTTTCGTTAAATATAATGCTCAAAAAAATTAATGATTTATTTTTTAATGAATAAAAAAGGATATGATGAGCGATATTAAAAAACCTACTATGATAATTGTTAGTGATGATATTAGACGTGATTCTCACGCGGCATTAGTATATTTTTTAAAGGTTAAAGTTATACATTTGTACCGCCTAGCGCGCTATGGTGATATGACTAAAGAAGATTTTAAAAATACTGTTCAATATAAAAATTCTTTTGATTTATATAATAAATTGATTGAGTTAAAACCAGATATTATTCAAGGGCCTGAACCGTATGCATCACGGGCGGCATTTTTTAATTCATTGGCAGTATTAAAATATTATCAGAAATATAAAATACCGTTTTTCTTTCCGATGTTTGAAAATGTTACAGCTGAGAATAAATTTGGGAAAATACTCGGAAAATTTATGAAATGGTATCTGTCCAAATATGCTAAAGCTGCAAAAACTATTATTGTATTGAATAAAGGCGCCCAAATGAATTTAAGACAAGTTCATATTAAATCAGAAAAAATCAAACCAATGATTTGGGGTACTTGGGGGATTGATGAAAAAGAATTTTACCCAAATAAAAAAATTAAATTAAAAAATCCAACTTTATTATTTGTAGGGAGGGTTGAAGCGCAAAAAGGGATTTATACTATAATTAGGGCATTAAGATTGGCACGACAAAACATACCAAATCTAAAATTAAAAGTAGTTGGTTTTGGCAGTTTAGTAGAAAAAATTTCTAATGAACCCAGTGTAGAATATGTTGGTTTAGTTAAAAATAAAAATATACCGAAATATTATCAACAGGCATGGATTACTGTTAGTCCATCAATCGCCACAAAAATATGGGCTGAGCAAGTTGGTATGGTTAATATTCAATCAATCGCCTGCGGTACGCCAATTATCTCAACATATTCTGGAGCCATTCCGCAATATATTCCCGATAAAAAAGTTGGAATATTAATTAAAGAAGGGGATTATAAAATATTGGCAAAAAATATTGAAAAATTAATTCTAAATGACAAATTACGCGAAAAATTAAGCAATCAAGGTGTAGAATATGCCAAAAAACATTATTTAGTTTGTGATAATATAAAAAAGGGAGAGGAATTTGTTTTGGAACTATTGAAAGATAATTATGTGGGAAAAAATAGATAAAAATTTAAAATCTATCATTTTTGTTATTGCTGTGATACTGTTTAGTTTTATTTTGTCATATTTAGTATTTTTATATGCTGAATTTTCTTTACTTATCATTCCAGTACTATTAGTTGGGTTTGCCCTTATTTATTATTTTACAAAAAATCCATTTTTGGGACTATTATTTATAATATTTTTTTTGCCGTTCGAAAGAATTCCTAGTTTCGATGTTGGATTTATGACATTGAAAATCAATCAGTTTTTAGGGGGATTGTTAATAATTTCCTGGATGTTATCAAAACTATTCGCAGTTAAAAAATTTAATCATAATGCTTTAGTATGGCCGCTTGTATTATTTTTGCTAACAGGATTTTTATCAATTTTTAATGCTCATTTCCAATCAAGAGCTTTATCTATATTTGTATTTATTTTATTTACTGTAATATTGTTCTTTATAACAGTAGATATTGTTAATTCAAAAGAGAGGTTAAAAATTGTAATAAGAGTATTATCTTGGACTACATTAATTGTTTGTGTTTTTGCTTTATTCCAATTTGCGGCAGACACTATAGGATTATCTAATGTTATAACTGGTTTGAAGAAGGGCTATGGTAAAGAAATTTTGGGGTTTCCTCGAGTTCAAGCATTTTCACAAGAACCGCTATATTTAGCAAATTTTCTATTTATCCCTTTGGGGATATTTACAGGACTAT
>DAOVQR010000061.1 GCA_030628575.1 bacterium | reverse complement strand
TGATTCAAAAGAAAACATTAAAGCGTCCAATGCTTTAGGCATTAGTTCTTTTTTATTTGAAGGAAGCGATCAAGCAGAAAAAATATTAAAACGCAGGCAAGTGTTTTAGCCTATATATTAGTGGCATAGAAAATTTTTGGAGTTTTGCAAAATAGTGATTAATTAAATTTAATGAAATTAAAAAAACGAAATGGCGTTATGGCAATAATTTCGATATGCTTAAAAAAATATTTTGCTAAATCTATAAACATCTTAAAAAGTAGTTTATTTAGCATAAAGTCATAAAAATTATGGAAAAAGAGAAAATTAAATCATCAAATAGATTTTTAATTTTTGGATTATTTGTTCTTGAATTTATTTTTTTCATGATTTTAATATGGGCTTTTTATTCTGGACGTATGTGGACGGGATTAATTTTCTTAATTTTATCAATAATTATAAATATTATAATTATTATCAAAGGCAAAAAAACTGCGACTATCTTTGGTGTTTTATTTTTAATTTTTATTTTATTTGTTTCGGTTGCTGTCGCAATATATGGCTTTGGATTAACCAAAGAAATTACCGAAGAAGCAAAAATACAAATATTAGAAGAGAAAAGAGAATTAATAGATAATCTTTTTGAAGGGTATGAATCTGGAGATTATAATAAATATTCAAGAGATTTAGATGATTCAATGAAGGAGCAACATGATAAAATTGAACTTATTCAACTGAGGGAAGGTTTTGGAAAAATAATTTCGAGAGATTGTTCAAATGCATTAAAATCTACAATGGGAGGACCAGTAATTTTATGTAAGGTGGAATTTGAAAATGCAAAAACTATTTGGGATATTAGATTTAATACATGGGATGGTAAGATTTGGGGGCTTTATTTTGAAGTTATAAATCCAGAGATAGAATTGCAGGTTTTAAATAAAAGAATTTTGAGTGAAATATCAGTAATCTGTGATGGCAATGAAGGAATTTCAAAACCAAGCAGTGAGGAAGGAGTTCTTTTGGTTTTTGACATTAGTATAAAAAATGATCAGGAGGACCAAACAACAATTCATTCTTTTGAATTTGAAACTAAAGGATATTCTTTTGGACAATTAATTTTTGATGAAGGATGTTCTTTAGAATGCAACAATCTTGTTTCAGAAGTTCTCGCGCCCAATGAGGAAAAGCAGGGGTGTGTAATATTCAGTGTCATTGAAGGATATACTGATGGAGAAATTAAAGTGGAGTAATAGAAAAATGAAAATATTTAATAAAGAATTAAAAGAATATTTTAAGCCAACATGGATATGGCTTTTATTAGTAGCTTTGATAGGGCAGTTTCAAATTTTAAATATACTTTTTTTACATATCCAAATTCTTGAACATTTACCTTTTGGTTTTTTGAGATTCACCCAACTATTATGGGTGCTGATAATTTTTATTAATATTTTTAATCTTACAAAGAAAAAAGATTTTTCATTTTTACAAGTTATTTTTGTAGGATTTTTCTATTTTTTAGCGTTTGGAGTTTTGAAAATAATTGTTAGGATTATTTTAGGTCATGATATTCATTACTTATTGTTTGGAGGTATGGGAAAGTTGTCTCCTTTATTAGAATGTTTTTTAATTATTTTAATTGTAACTATTGCTGCCGCTTTAAGTGGGATTTATGAGAAAAAGTTGGAAAATAAGAGAGAATAAACGAAATATGTCTTTCTACTACTGGCTGGCATCAAGACTTTTCTGCTTTGCTTCAACCACGCCATGAAGTTCCGAACCAAGAAAAATTTATGGAGGAAATAAAATCCATATTGAAGCCATGCGGAATATTTTTCATCATAGAGCCGAATTTTCATGTTTCAAAAAAAGCGTTTGAGAAAACTATTGAAAAATCAATTGAAAAAGGATTTAAACTTATTGAAAAGCCGAAAGTATTTTTTAGCAAGGCAGCGGTTTTAAAATATGAAGGATAAAATTAAAATTATTAGATTGAATGAAAAAAAATATCTTCGGCAGAATTATATTTCGCGCGTCAATAAGGTAATTGATTATATTGAAAAAAATATAAAGCATGATCTTGGGTTAAAAAAATTGGCAAAGATTGCTGGTTTTTCGCCATTTCACTTTCATCGAATTTTTAGCGCGTTTGTCGGAGAAACTCTAAATTCATTTATTAAAAGATTGTGCGCGGAGAAAGCAGCTATGATGCTTGATGGCAATCCGAAATATTCAATCACAGAGATTGCTTTTGAGTGCGGGTTTTCTTCATCCCAGTCATTTGCCAGAGATTTTAAAGAATATTTCGGCGTAAGCCCGAGCGAATTTCGGAACAAAGAAAAAAGCAAAATTTGCGACATAAATAGCAAGAATTGGAAAGACCCGTATATTGAGCTTTGCTACAATAAAAGCAAAGGTTGGAATACAGTTAAATTATCGGCGGATTCATCTTACGCGCGTGGGAGGAATTCTGCCGGAGTAAAAATAAATATGGAAACAGAAGTTAAAGATTTACCATTGTATAATGTAGCTTATGTGCGAAACATCGGCCCTTACAAAGGAAACAGCAAGCTTTTTGAAGAGCTGTTTGGAAAGATTTGCGGATGGGCGGGTCCCAGAGGTTTAATGAATGAGCAAAGCTAATTAATGTCTGTGTATTATGATGATCCGAAAGTGACTGCCGAAGACAAGCTTCGCCTTGATGTTTGCCTGGTTGTGCCGGAGGATACGGAAGTGGAAGGCGAGATTGGCAAACAGACCTTGCCGGCTGGCAAATTTACTGTTGCAAGAGTTGAGATAAAAGATCCGAAGGAATACGAGCAAGCATGGAATTCTATTTATGGCTGCTGGCTTCCTGAAAGCGGTTATGAACCGGACAATCGTCCTTGTTATGAAATTTACCGCAATGACCCGAAGAAAGATCCTGAAGGAAAGCAGATTATTGATCTTTGCGTTCCGGTTAAGCCGGCGTAAAGGATTGGTTTTACGCGTGGAAAACCGCTCTTTTCCAAGGAGCGGTTTTTTTGTATATTTGATTATTTTGTGAGCGTAAGTCCGCGGAGATTTATATTTTAAATTTATCCTTTTTTTGTTAAAATTCAAGAAGAAATGTGTAACGGAAAAATCTTTGAAGAACATTATATCTTACAAATAAATTATGAAAAAAGATAAAAAACAACAAATTCAAAAAATGTTAAAAGAAGTTAACAAATTAATTAAAAACATTCCGGACAGACAAATTCCAGATATTTTAGGAGATGGGATATTGAGTGATTTTTTGCAATCAATAGTTAAGCCTAAACCTAAATCTAAAGCTAAAAAACAAAATATGTATGATTATCTTCTAAAAAATAAAAATCGTCTTGCTATCTTAGCTTTTATAAGATTTGCCATTCAGATTAATTATAGTATAAAAGGTAAAGTAAATAATGGTATTGATGTGTTTGTTTCTCCTTTTCATTTACAATGGTTTAAAGACGGAGTAGTGTTTACACAAGGAAAAGAAGGTTTTAAGGGTTTGATTGGTTTATATCAAAATAAAAAAATTAAATTTGCAGTAGCCGCAAGAGATTTCAAAAAGGGCGAAGATATAGGACCAAATGATTTCCTTTTTATTGATGTAGAAAAAGTAAAGAAAAAATTGATAAGCAAAACAAAGAATATTAACAACTTAGATAACGCATTAAAATACCTAAAAAGTCTTCTCGACAATAAAGAAAATAATGAAGAAAAATATCAAGAATTCTTTACGAAATACCCATGGATTTTTGGCGCACAATATGAAAAAGTTGATTCACATAAAAAATTGAATGATGAAAATATCCCAGATTTTACTGGCGTAAGAATTAAAGATAAATATTGGGATATCATAGAAATCAAACAACCATTCTTAAAACTCTTTAAAAAAGGAAATTATTTTAATTCGAGTTTCAACGATTCTTGGAATCAAACAGAGGGATATCTTGACTTTGTAGTCCAAAATTCTGACTATTTATACCGTGAAAAAGGCATGCTTTTTGACAACCCTCAATGTTTTCTTCTAGTTGGTTATAATCTGTCTGAAAAACAAATAAAAATCCTTCGAACCAAAGAGCGACGAAATCCATCAATAAAAATTCTTACATATAACGATGTTTTAGCAATGGGAAAAGCCACAAGAGATTTTTTTAATAATTTAAAAACAGAAAAAGAAATTACAAAGAAGTAAATTTATATCTTTATATGATCTCAGATTAAAAATACCGAAATAAAAAAACAGAAACACATAAAAAATAATATGAAACAAGTAAAAACATATCCAACGATTGGCGCGTGCGGGCTTGATTGCGGATTGTGCCCGAGATATTATAGGGTAAAGTTTGAAAAATGAACCAATTAAGATTAAAATAATCTTATGAAGTTCATCTGCCTAAAATGTAAAAGTAGAAACTGTTGGAATATTTCTGATGGCAGATTAAAGTGCAAAAAATGCAAATATCTTTTTACGCCGAAAGAAAATCCCGTTAATATCTCTAATAAAACTCTCAAACAAATTATCTCTGAATTTATCTTGGAACATTCCACTAACATCATTTTATACAGAGTTGATATTTCCAAATACAAATTATTGAAAATATTAACTTTGACTAGAATAGAAATGACCAAAGATATTCCCGATATATTCTCCGGCACCGTGGAAGTGGATGAAACTTATTTGGGCGGACAGTGGAAAAACAAAAGGATGAATGTTAAGAAAAGGGCTAAAGTACGGGAAAAAATCAGTAAGCGAGGCAGAGGGACAACCAAGCAGCCGGCTTTCGGCATACTATGCAGAAATGGGAGTGTCTGGGCAGAGTTAGTAGATAATGTTGAAAAAGAAGATTTGCAGCCAAGAATTGAAAAACAGGTTAAAAGAGGATCAACTGTTTGTTCTGATACGTGGAGAGGTTATACTGGGATTGCCAGAAAAGGATATGTCCATAGGATGGTAAATCATTCTCAAAATGAATACTCTGATATGAGAGGAAATCATATTAACGGGCTCGAAGGATTCTGGGGATACTTGAAAAGAAAACTATCGGCTAAAGGTGGAATCAGAAAAGAAAAACTGCATTTATACCTTGGAGAATACGTCTGGAGATACAATCACAGAAAATTAACTTTTAGAGAACGGGAAAACCTTTTATTTAAGCTAATAATTAAACACTAACTGGTTCAGAAATTGAACTTTACCCTTATCAATATGAGTAGCTATACATAAAAATCCTATTTTTTCACCCTGAACACAAAACCACATTCTTAAAAGTTGATTTGGCCGTAAATTTGATTTTGGTATAACAAGTTCAATTTTCCATAGACTCCAAATATCATTTTGCGTTATTCTATGAAGTTTTGCAGGCGCTATAATTCTTTGCGG
>DAOVQR010000117.1 GCA_030628575.1 bacterium | reverse complement strand
TGAGTTTTAATATCCATTTCATCTAAAAACATTCTTCTCGAATCTCTTAAATTTTTTACTTTCGGATTAATTTCTCCTGTAAATAACTTTAATGCCTTTATAACTTCTTGAGGAATATTCCACATTTCAACGTATTTATCAATCCATCTCTTATCAATCTGATTAAAACCTTGTGAATTACTTACTAATTTTACAGATAAATTTTCTGCAGCAATTGCTTCTTTTAAATATACTGTTATTTGAACCTGAACGTCTGTTTTATGACTTCCTGTGATAATTATCGCTTTAACTTTTCTAATTTTTTTCAAATTATAACCCATCGTTTCAAGCCATTCTTGAGCATCTTTATCGTCTTGCCAATTGTTAAATTTCTTGACAATATCTTTTTCGTTTCTAAACCCTCTTTTTGCTGTTCTAGAACCTAATTTTATTAATTTCTTTTTAGTCATAAATTATTCTTTAATTATTTCAAATTTCGCATTATTAAACATATCGCTTTGTTTAATACCTACTTTTTGTTCAATGATTTTTAAATAGTTTGGGTTTAATTCTACACCTGTTGAATTTCTTCCTAATTCCTTTGCTGCTTTCATAGTTGTTCCACTCCCCAAAAAGGGATCTAATATCCAATCTTCTACATAAGAAAACATTTTTATTAATCGTTTTGGCAACTCTAATGGATAGGCAGCACAATGTTTATCATCTACTCCATTTATATCATTCCAAATTGCATCTCTAAACTTTCTAAATTCTTCTTTAGTTACTTTTGATTTTTCTTTAATCTCTTTTGATGCCTTCCTGGCACCTATTTTCCTAAAAATATGAATTGGCTCTACCGCATTGGAAATCATAAAATTTGTCGGGTAAGGATAACTACCAAAAAGAACAGAGCCATCTCGTGAGGTAGTTTTTTGCCAATAAATCGTACCCATAAATTTCAATTCTTTTATATTACTTAATTGCTGCCAAATCAAAAGCGATAAGTTGGCAGTAGTTCGCCTTTTTTCATTGGGTTCTGAATAATAAATATTCCCGATATTTAAAGCAATTTTACCGTCAGGCAATAATGTTCTTGCTACTTCCTTCCACACTTTATCTAATCTATCCAGATATTGTTCTAATGTATCATTTAAGCCAATTTGATTCTTATGCTCATAATCCCTTACGTTCCAATACGGCGGAGAAGTAATCATTAACTGAAAAAAGTTGTCGGGTAGTTTTTTTAATACCGTTTCGGAATCACCAATGTAAATTTTGTGATTTGTTGATTTCATATTAAATAAGATCTAAGCCCTTTTATTTTTTATTTTCGGTAATATAAAAAAATGTGTTGGCTCGCTCTATTACAACAATAACAAAGATTTTAAATACGGTAAAGAAAAAAATATGGTTTATCACCTGTAGCTTGAGCGTAGGGTGGCGGAGGAGAGAGGATTCGAACCTCTGATGCCCGAAGACATATCGCTTTTCGAGAGCAACCCGATAAACTACTCTGGCACTCCTCCATAATTAACATAGAAACTTAAGAACGAAAAAACTCAAAAGTAATCTTTCTAGTTTCTAGTTGTCTAGTTTTCTAGTTCCCTAATCACTTTTTTAATCTTATGAGTACTCTTCTATTTGGTTCTTCACCAATGCTAGTGCTTTCTAAGTTATTGTGTTCGGAGACAATTGTATGAATGATTTTTCTTTCATAACTGGTCATGGGACGTAAAATTTCATTTCTACCCTCAGCTTTTACCCTATCTATAGAATACTTGGCAATATCAATAACTCTATTTTTTTGATCTTGACGATAATTATTTACATCCAGCATAAATTTAGGAACATTTTCCATTTGTCTATTAGTTAAAATATAAACAATATGCTGCAAAGATGATAAATTCTCCCCTCCCCTACCAATAAGAAGTGGTGAATCTTGGCTTTGAATATTAAAAATAGTGAGTTGTTCCTCTTTTTGCGTTTTTGTCCCTTCCGCGTTTTTGCGACTTTCGATTTTTATATCTTCTAAACCCATTTTATGTAAAAGGTTAGATATAGTATCACTAATTTTTTTATTATCATCTCTATGCATTTTTTTCCTTAATCATTACCTCAACACCAGAAGATTTTTTATAATTCATAATATAATATTGTTGGCCTACGGTAAATAAAATTGTTATCAACCAATATAATGTTAAAGCGGCCGGTAAGGTAGATCCGATATAAATTGTCAATATTGGAAAAAAATACACCATTTGATTACCCATAACATTCTGCATCATTGATTGAGTATCTTTTTTAGCATTTGGATCATTTTTCTTTTTCGGCATCATCATTTTACTTTGAATAAACTGCAAAATTCCGGCTATTACTGCTAAATAAATACTTGGTTGGGACAAATCCATAGAAAGAAATATTGGGTTGACTATTGCCGGCTGAGGGGTAAAAGAATAAAGCAGGTCGAATCTAGAAGTATCCAAACTAATTCTTAATGTATAATACAATATAATTAAAATCGGAAACTGCAGTAGAAGCGGCAAACAACTAGCCAATGGATTAATTTTATAACGTTGATAAAGCGCCATGGTGGCTTTGGCTTCTGCCTCTTTATCACCTTTATATTTTTTCTTTAATTTATCCAATTCTGGCTGAAGCTTTTTCATCTTTTTCTGAGATTCAAATGATTGCGCGCTTAATGGGTATAAAGCCATTCTGATTATTAATGTAAGAATAATAATCGCCACACCAAGATTATTTCCTGGTAATATAAAAACTATTGCCATCAACAGATTATAAATTGGCTTTAATAGTATTATTTTAAATATTCCTTTTATTGATGCCCACATTGTCCACATAGTAAAATTAAACTCCAAATCTTATGCATTAAATTACAGAATAAACGTAAAGTTTAAAATGAAAAATGTAAAGTAACAACTTTAAATAAATTATAAATTTTTAATTCTTAATTTTTAATGATTTAATTTTAAAATTTAGAAATTTAAACATTTGAATTTGATTTAAAATTTAAAATTGGTAATTTAAAATTGTTTTATATTTTATACTGTTATTTCACAGGATCATGGCCGCCTTTGGAAAATGGATTGCAACGCATAATTCTCCAGACCCCCATATAACTG
>DAOVQR010000068.1 GCA_030628575.1 bacterium | reverse complement strand
GGAGGCGAGAAATCGGAAGTAGAATCCGAAATATGATATCTGATATCAGATCTATGAACCATGCTTCAAACATTGACTCCTGCTAATATAGGGAGTAAAAATGGAATCTCAACAATTTAAGACAAAGTTTAATGGTAAAGATCTAATTATTGAATTTGGCAAAATGGCTGGATTGGCATCAGGTGCGGTAACTGTGCAATATGGAGATACAGTAATACTAGCCACTGCTGTTATTTCTGATGAAGTAAGGGAAGGTATTGATTTTTTTCCACTTCTAGTTGATTATGAGGAACGGTTTTATGCAGCTGGAAAAATTTCCGGTTCCCGATTTATTAAACGCGAAGGTAGACCATCCGAAAAAGCAATTTTAACCTGCCGATTAATAGATAGACCTATAAGACCATTGTTTCCCAAGAATTTTCGTAATGATGTGCAAATTGTAATTACAATTTTAGCATACGATGGTGAGAATGAGCCAGATATTTTAGGACTTATTGGAGCTTCGTGTGCACTTATGATGACAGATGCCCCATTTGAAGGACCGATAGGAGCAGTAAAAATTGGTCTAAAGAATGATAAATTTCTTATAAATCCTACAAAATCTGAATTGATTGAATCAGATCTTGAATTAGTAATTGCGGGAACAAAAGATAAAGTTATGATGATTGAAGCTCAGTCAAAAGAAATTTCAGAAGATAAAATGTTTGAAGCAATAAAATTGGCTCAGGAAAAAATCCAATCAGTAATCGAGCTTCAAGAAAAAATCAAAAAGGACTATCAAAAACGTCATCAAAATAACGAAGTTGCTAGTGATGCTAAAAAAGAAAAAGAAATTTACGAAGAGATAAAAAAATATTTAGGCAATCAACTACATGGTGTGGTGAAAGAAACAGATAAAGAAAAAAGATCTAATATGATTTCTGATTTCGAAATGAAAGTATTGGAAAATTTTGAAGGAAATTATAAACAGATTGATTTAAAAAATACATTCGATAAGCTTCTTAAAAAGGAAGTAAGAGATGCTATTTTAATTGATAGCCATCGACCAGACGGTAGAGCTATGGATAAAATCAGACCAATAAATATTGAAGTAGGATTGTTACCAAGAATTCATGGTTCAGGATTATTTTCTCGTGGACAAACTCAAGCCCTATCAATAGTAACTTTGGGTGGGCCAGGTGAAGAGCAGATGATTGAAACAATGACTGAAGAAGGTGAAAAACGATATATGCATCACTATAATTTTCCACCATTTTCTACTGGGGAAGTAAAACCAATGCGCTCAACTTCAAGACGTGAGATCGGTCATGGTTATTTAGCGGAAAAAGCAATTTTACCAATGCTACCGTCAAAAGAAGAATTTCCTTATACTATTAGAGTAGTATCAGAAATTTTAGCTTCAAATGGTTCGTCTTCGATGGCAGCTACTTGTGGTTGTACATTAGCTTTGATGGATGCTGGAATACCAATTAAAAAACCAGTGGCTGGTATTGCCATGGGTCTAGTTACTTCCGATGATAATAAAGAATTCAAAATTTTAACTGATATTCAAGGATTAGAGGATTTTGGGGGAGATATGGATTTTAAAGTTGCCGGGACCCGCGATGGAATTACCGCAATGCAAATGGATACCAAAATTCATGGTTTATCGTTTGAAATTATTGAACAAGCATTAGAAGGTGCTCAAAAGGCACGAATGGAGATTTTAGATAAAATTAAAAAAATTATTCCAGAACCGCGAACAGAATTATCAAAATATGCTCCCAGAATTGAAATCGTTAAAATTGATCCGGAAAAGATTGGAGACCTAATTGGTCCGGGAGGAAAAACAATCAATAAAATTATTGAGGATTGTGGCGGGAAAGAAATTATTTCCATAGATATTGAAGAAGACGGAATAGTTTCAGTTTGTTCTACTGATTCAATAGCTGCCCAAAAAGCAGTTGATATGATAAAAGGTACTACTAAGGAGGTTGAGATTGGTGAAAAATACACAGGAACCGTGAAAACAATTCAAAAAAATAGAAATACTGGAGTTGAAATTGGGGCAATAGTGCAAATTACTCCCAAGATTGACGGCATGGTGCATATTTCCCAATTTTCTGATAGACGTATAGATAAAGTTTCTGATGTTGTGAAAGTTGGTGATAAAATTCCGGTTGTTGTAGTGGAAGTTGATAAAGAACGAGGACGGATTGCACTCTCACATAAAGCAGCAAAAAAAGCGTAAAGCTAAAAGCGAAAAACTAAAAACAACAATTCAAAATTTAAAATTTTAGACTTTGCACTATTGTTTTGCATTTTGCAATTTACATTTTGCGTTTTCTTGACATCAGTCAAGAATTATGGTATATTATAAATAAGATTTGAGAAAGATCTCCCAAATTGGCATATAGCTCGTAGTATATATAGACAACGACAGTAGAATTTAACGATATTGTCATTCCGTATAGGTTCGTAATCGAAACCTGATACGGAATCTAGATTCCCGATGTCGAATCGCTTCGCTTTCGGCTCGAGAATGACATTAAAGATAATTTCTATTGACTTTCTCTATAGCTCCTAGCTTTTAGATAACGGGGACTAAAGTAATCTTTTAATTATGCAAAACAAAGTAAAGTGCGTCTCTGATGTAAAGCTAAGTAAAACTCAATTTTGGATTTGTTTAGAAATTAGGAATTAGAAATTAGGAATTGTAAAATGCTTATAGCCATTTTATCCGATGTTCATGATAATTGGGCGAATTTGGAAAAAGTGCTCAAATATCTAAAAAAACAAAAAATCAAAACAATTTTATGTTTGGGTGATTTATGTGCTCCATCAACCTTAAAAATGCTGGTGGATAATTTTAAAGGAAAAATTCATTATGTTTTTGGCAATGTAGAAGGAGATTTATATCAAACCACTAATACTGCCAATAAATATAAAAATGTTATTTTATATGGTCAGGAATTAGGGGAATTGTCAATTGACGGCAAACGCATTGCCATCACCCACTGGCCAAAAACTGCCAGTGCTTTAGCAAAAACCGGAGATTATGATTTAGTATTTTTTGGTCATACACATCGTCCAGATATTAAAAAATTTAAACCTCTCCACGTTGATCGAGGTATAATATTGGCTAATCCTGGGAATATCGCGGGACTATTTTATAAACCAAGTTTTGCAATTTATAATACAAAAACAGGAAAATTAGAACTAAAAATATTGGATAATATGAGTACACAATATAAGAAAGAAATAAACTTCTAATTTTAAGTAGCACTAATAATAAATTACAAATTTTAAATTTTTAATCAATTTTTAATGACCTAATTTAAAATTAATAATTGGGATTTGAATAAAAATTTATAATTAAAAATTAATTAATTATTTTATACGAAAGGATAAAATTTAATTATGAATAAAACACCAGATGTAAACGGAAATAATAATAATCAAATTGTCCAAAAAACCTATAACCGCATTGAAAAAGGAAAACTCAAGGTTATTCCTTTGGGCGGGTTAGGGGAAATTGGCAAAAATATGACAGCTTTGGAATACGAAGATGATATTTTTGTAATTGACTGCGGACTGATGTTTCCTAATGACCAGATGTTGGGAGTGGATTCAGTTATCCCCCAAACCAAATATCTTGAAGAAAATAAGCATAAAATTCGTGGCTTGTTTATTACTCATGGGCATCTTGATCATGCTGGAGCAGTGCCATATATTTGGCCCAAATTACGCTGCCCAATTTATACCGGAAAACTAACATCTGCTATGCTAGTAGAAAGATTAAAAGAGTTTAATATCACAGATGTTCCAATTAAGATTGTAGAAGGGGGTAAAAAACTAAAATTAGGTGTTTTTGATATTGAAACTATTGCTCTATCACATAGTATGCCGGATGAAATGGGTCTTTTTATTGATACTCCAGTGGGAAGATTCGTCTATGTAGTGGACTTTAAATTTGATTTTCAAAAGCCAGAAGAAAGAATGGTTTTTCAAAAACTATCAGAAGTTGGTAAACAAGGTGTTCGTTGTTTATTTTTAGATTCTACCAATGCTGAGCAGGAAGGACAATCTGTTTCAGAAGTTCATGTGAAAGAAAGCATACGCGAAATTATTAGAGAATCAAAAGGTAGAGTTTTGGTTACCTCTTTTGCCTCTAGTATTGAGAGGATCCAATCGGTATTAGACGCAGCCAAAGCAGCACATCGCCAAGTTGCCATTTCAGGTAGAAGTATGCTTCAAACTATTGAAATTGCCAGAAAAATTGGTTATTTAAAAATTCCTCAAGGTTTAATAATTAATATCCGCCAAGTTAACTCCTTGTCCGATAATGATGTAGTAATTCTTTGTACTGGATCTCAAGGTGAGGAATATGCCGCACTTGTCAGAATGTCTAGTGGTGAGCACAGACAGGTTAAAATTAAACCGGGAGATACGATTATATTATCATCTTCAATAGTGCCAGGCAATGAAAGATCTGTGGCTAATACCATCAATAATTTATTTAAAATCGGCGCTAATGTAATTTATGGTGGTGAAGCATCTGAATTGCATGCATCCGGACATGCCAAAGCAGAAGAACTAAAAATTATGATTTCCACCATTAGACCAGAATATTTTATTCCTATTCATGGTGAATACCGCCATCTTATGCGTCATGCTCAAATCGCCCACTCATTAGGTATTGACAATAAGAAAATTTTTGTAATGGATAATGGTGAAATTGCCGAGTTCGCCAAAGAAGAGGGTAAATTAACAGATAAAAAAGTACCATCAGGGTATGTTTTAGTTGATGGATTAGGTGTTGGTGATATTGGGAATATCGTGCTTCGCGATCGTCAGGCAATGGCCAAAGACGGTATTTTTGTGATAATTCTTACAATTGATCATAAAACTGGGAAGGTAGTCACTTCCCCTGATATTATTTCCCGTGGTTTTGTCTATATGAAAGAAAATCGAGAGTTAATTGAAAAAACCAGAATGAAAGTAAAAAAATTAGTTAAAGACCATGACCCGCG
>DAOVQR010000110.1 GCA_030628575.1 bacterium | reverse complement strand
GCGATAACCAACGCTAAAGTCAATGTAGCAGCAGCCATTGTTTATTCTAAATTAAATCTTGGCGCTAGCGTTCAAGGATCAGATTTGACTTCAAATATTGTCATAAATACTTCTGGTGATATTACTACTTCCGGAACTTTAAATATCACCGGAGCTTTTCAATTTAATTCCACAGCAATAACAGCTACAGCCGCCGAACTCAATTATGTAGATGGTGTAACCTCAGCTATCCAAGGTCAGCTTAATGCTCGGCTTCTTCTTTCTGGCGGCACGATGGCTGGTTCAATTGCTATGGGAGACAACAGCGTAACAGGTATTGATACTTTGACTTTTAATGATACGGCTGGCACAATTGCTACTATTCAAAACCAAAATTTGCTTGATAAATCAGCAATTGAGACCATTGCTGGAGCTTGGAGTTTTGATGATGATATTACCATTGCCAGTGCTCAATGGCTTGGTTTAGGAGCAGCCGCCGGCCGAATAACTTTCACCAATGCCGCAACAGACACAATTCAGCTGCTTAATGCTTATGTGGGAATTGGATTATCTCCAGATTACAAACTTGATGTTTGTGGAGATTCCTTATCCCGTGTTTTAAATGTGGAAAATCAATATGTTGATGATATGGGGATTGTTTACGGAGGTTATTTTTCTTCCACAGGTGTTGGTTCATTTTATAATGTCGGATTATATGCTACTGCTTCAGGAGCGGCTGTTGGAAATTATGCGGCTTATTTTGATGGAAATGTATATATTGCCCCTGACAAACAGATAGAATCAAGCGGTAATATGAAATTATGGTTGGGAGGCACCAATACTTTGTCATTAGAAGCTCCAAATGTTAGTATTTTAAACGATACTGATGCAGAACCTTCTCAGAAATTAGATATTACCAAGGGTATGAATGGAGAAGTATCCACATCTGATGCAGTTAATATTGGTTTGGTTGATAGTGGTGTCGGTGGAGATTCAGATGCTTTGCAAATTTCTAGAACGGGATCGGGTACAGGATATGCTTTAAATGTTTCTTCTGGTAACAGTTATTTTCACGATATCGTGGGTATAGGCACTACAGACGTAGTTGCTCAACTAAATGTTTTTACGGCTACTACCGTAGACAGAACCATTAAATCTGTAAATCAAAATAGTGGAGCAGGAGGTACCTATTATTCTGGTAATTTTGTGGCAAATGGTGATGATGCTGGTATTACGGCTAAATACGGCCTTGATATTCAAGCCACTGGCGCTGCCGGTATTAATTATGGGGTGGTTATTTCTGCTACCGGAGGAACAAATAACTATGGTTTAATTGTTAATGATGGTTATTCTGGTTTTAATATAAATCCACCCCAGTATATTCTTCACACACATAATGATGAAGCTAATGGCAGAGCAATTAGCGCTGGTAGTAATGTTGCGGTGGCAGGCACTAATTATGCTGGTTATTTTGAAGCTGGAGGAGCTTCTACTACTAATTATGGAATCTATGCTGATGCTAGTGATGCTGGTACTAACTGGGCGGGATTTTTTAATGCTGGTAATGTAGCTGTAAAAAATAATCTTGTTGTTGGCGGCGAGGTAATTCATGCTGGGTACGAGCTTAGTGTAGAAGGCGATACTTATTTAAATGGAAATGTAAAGGGAACATCTAGTTGGTCTGGGCAAGAAGCTCAGGGCGCGTGGGGAGCGGCTACTAAAAATGTCGTTTTGTTGGGAATTGGGGCAAATGATTTAGTTTTTGTTACCCCAATTAGTGATCCAGTGGGGACAGAATATTGGGTGACTGTGACTGGCGGAATAGGTTTTACTGTTAATTCAGATAATGCGGGTGAAACTATGGGATTTAATTGGATAGTTATTAAACAATAAAAAAATGAGTTTTTTATAAAAAACTCATTTTGTGCCTTTTATTTAGGATTTCTTAAATGTTAATACTTGGAGTTCTCCGACGTAACATTTTTTTATAAATTTTAATTTTCCCCCAGAATATTTTTCTACTCTACTGATGATAATTTTAGGAGAAGCATTCTTTCCTTCAACTATCATTACTTTTCCGTTTTGTTTTAAAGCTTTATAAAGTGTTTTTGTAAAAGCTGAAACATTTTTCTCTACTTGTTTTTCAATTTTTTGAGAATATGTATAAATATGGACCTGATTAAAAAATGCCCAATCTATACTCCCAAAAGGTAAGCAAACATCATCGAATTGGTTTTGTTTTGCATCAAATGTGTATTGATCGTCATTTAATGCAAGACGGAGATCCCTGACCCATTTTACAAATTCAATAGCATTCGGGTCAGTGTCTCTTACATACACTTTTCCTTGAGGCCCCACAGCATCAAAAAAATCTTTTAAATAAAAGCCTGGTCCTACACCTATGTCCGCAATTGAATCGCCAACTTTAAGGTTTAATATTTCCGTGACTTCAGTCAATACTCCAGGTTCTTGATTTAGTACCTTTCTATATTCTGATAACTTACTATGCTCTATATGTTTTTTCCTCATTAGTCCTCTAACTAAAGCAATCAGAGCATATTTTTCATACTCACTTATTTTGATGTTAGGTTTGTCAGATGGTTCCTCAAAAAATAAATTCAATTGTGGTATAATCGTGACAATATTCTTTTCTTGACCATATTTTTCGGTTTTTGGTACAATAATCTCATTATTTTCTGTGTTTTCTTTTAATTCTTCCCCTACGATTTTTGTTTCTACCTGCCGATTGTTACTTTTTGCAGTCGGGTTTTCGCTTTCGATCCTTTTGATAAACATACAATAAATGGATAAGATTACTCCTAAGATCAGTAAACCAACCATGTATTTTACTAAATACCTAATTTTCATTTCATCATCTTTACTCATTTTTTAAAGAACCTCCTTTTTATTGATTGAGTTTTTTCCTTTTTTTGGGTTTTTATTTATCGCGAATATTACAATTGAAATCAGAATTATCAGAAAACCACTGCAGATGTAATAAATGGAGGATTCAACATTGTATATCAAAAACCGAATTATTACCACAATCAAAACAATCAAACCTATTGATATCCATTTTTTCCAGTTATTCTTCATTTTTCAAAGAACCTCCTTCTCAATATTTTGCAATCTATATTCAGCACCAAAGTCCTAGTGCCGGACGAATAGGTCACATTTCAATATACACCCAAATCCTCCCAAAAGTCAATGGCACCAACCCACAACCCCTTCCGCAACCTCGTAGGTTGCGGAAATTTGGCGAAAGTATGATACAATATGTATATGGTGCAATATAGAAAAGAAATTTTAGCTAATAATGAATATTATCATATATATTCAAGAAGTATTGCAAAATATGTGATTTTTAATAATGAACAAGAATATTCAAGAATGATCGGTTTGATAGATATATTAAAATATAAGAATTTTAGTT
>DAOVQR010000041.1 GCA_030628575.1 bacterium | reverse complement strand
CGCAATAATAACTTTCTTGTTACTCTCGTATCCTCACATAATATTATATCAACTTCTTTCAAGATACGAAGCGCCCGCAAAGAAATATCTTCTAAATTCCCTATTGGCGTGGCAACAATAAATAAATTTGCCATTTTGTTTTAAACTTAAAGCAATTTAAAATTATTAATTATCAAACCAAATTTATAACCTAAAAACTTTGCCGCTTTTCGACAATAAACCATTCTGTCTGTAAAAATTTCAAAGTACTCAATTATTGGCACAAAACCAGTATCGATTTTAAGAATTAAAGTAATTAATTTTTTCTCTTTGTTAATTCTTATTCTCGATATTTTTGTGGCAAAATTAACCCTATCATGTATATCCTCTTTTATTTTCTTAGTCTTTTTATTAACTACTCTTGAACGGCGTACATCTGTTTTATCAGCCAAAACAACTATTGCAGCCACCCTATTGGAGAAATTCATTTCGTCTTTATCATGATTGGAAATTGCATTCATAATTATTGCTAATTCTTCTGAAGTAAAGTTTTGATTAAAAATCTGATGGAATAATAAAGCTCCAAAATAATGATGATGACTTCTGCTTAAAAAATTTCCCATATCATGACAAAAACCAGCAATAGCTGATAATTCCTGCTCTCGTTTTGAAAAACCAATTTCATGAGCAATTGTTCTTGCTCGAGCAGCAACAATCTTGGCATGAGATAAACTATGTTCTGTATATCCTGCTGCTGCTAAAGATTTGTCTGATTGTTTAATAAACTCTAAAATCTGTAAATTCTTTTTAACTTGATTTAAACTAATCATGATAATTAATATTTATTTTCCACTTCTATTACATATCATATCAAAAATAAACCTAATTTAAAACCCCTAACTATCCAGAATATGCAAGGAATAAAAAAAATGCCGCCGTTCTTTGGAGCAAGCTCCTCAAAACAACGGCACTTTTATTGTAGCAAAGAAAAATATTTTGTCAACCACAATCTCTTGACAAAACAATTGTGACATTTATAATTTTAAAGGTTGAAGTAATAATTCATTAATTGAAATAATTAAGTAGCTTATGGGTAAAAAAATGACAATAAAAATATTAAGTTTGCCGTCTCGCCATCCTTATATGAGCAAATTTAATATTGGTAAAGGAATCCAATTTATTAATCCAGATACTAATCTTTTTACTAACACACAGAATCTTTCTGAAAATTTCTTAAATCAATATTATCCCCCAGAATCCTATGATATTGTTCATATTCACTTTTCATTTGATAGAACACCTATTAATCAATTTGAAAAAATTCTAAGATATTTTCGTAAAAATAATAAACCTATCGTCTGGACTTGTCATAGCAAAGAAAGTTTAAGAATAAAAAATTATGAAAATGGACGTTACCAAAAACTCCTTTTTCAATATGCCAATCAAATTATTAGTCCGACAAAGAGATGTGCTCAATGGTTAAATAAAAATTTTGGCAAGCATAAAAACCCTCTAAAAGTGGTGCCCTTAGGTTTTATGGCACATCCAGACGAAGTAAGACACCTCAATAAAAAAATAAAGAAAAATGTGAATCTCTTTACAATGCTTATTGGCGATTTCCGCCAAAATAAAGAATTCATACAATCAATTATAAATTTCTTGCAATGCAATGAATTAAAAAAAGTAAAATTGCAGCTTATTTTTAAACCAATAAATATTTATAACAAAAATGGACAAATTAAACCCGAAATGGTGATATTTCAGTCCATTATTCAACACTCGCGAATTGAAACTATATCATTACCAGATATTCCCAATAATATTATAACAAAAGCCTTTTTAGCTTCTCACGCTGTAATTCTACCTTATAAATGGGGAACCCACAGCGGACAAATTGAACTTGCAAAAGATTGTGGTTGTCATGTTGTTGTCTCAGATGTTGGTTATTATAAAGAACAATGGAACAAAATACATTTATGGAAAACATTGGATAAAAACTATTTTGAATTTCCAATAAGATACACCAATGCCTTAATAAGAGCATATCGTGAAAAACCCCTAAAATTAGCTGGAAAAATAAGAAAAATCGAATTCAATAAAATTTTTAATGATCATCTAAATATTTATAAAAATATAATAAAAAAGGAATCACGACTTTAAGCATATGATTCCTTCCTCCTGTTTACTTTTTTAATATGCCTTAGCAAATAAAACTCTTCTGTTAGACAACTTCCCAGAATATACGCATTTTCCTTGTTCTATTTTTTGATCCAAAGGAATACAACGAATAGTAGCTTTGGTTTCCTTTTTAATTTTAGCTTCCACTTTTGATTCACCACACCAATGAGCTAAAACAAAATTGCCATCCCTTATCTCCTTTTTAAAATCTTTCCAGTTATCTACTGATTTTATCCTATTATTTCTAAACTGCAACGCTTGTTTATATAAATTAACTTGAATTTCATCTAAAATCTTACAAATTTCTTTTTTAAGATTTTCCAAACTTACTGATTTCTTTTCGCCAGTATCACGTCTAACTAAAATTGCTGAATCTTTTTCTATATCTTTTGGTCCTAGTTCAATACGAAGAGGAATTCCTTTTTTTTCCCATTCAAAATATTTTTCTCCTGGTCGAACATCTCTATCATCAAGTTTGATACTTATAATTCCATCCTCTTTAAAATCTGCTTTGATTGAATTAGCTTTCTTAACAACTAATTTTTTCATCTCAGCATTAGACCAAATAGGAACTATCACAACTTGAATAGGAGCTAATTTTGGAGGCAAAACTAACCCTTTATCATCGCTATGAACCATTATTAAAGCTCCTATTGTCCGTGTACTTAAACCCCAACTAGTTTGCCAAACGTATTGCACTGTATTATTTTTATTAACAAATTCAAGATGAAAAGCTTTAGAAAAATTCTGTCCTAAATTATGAGAAGTTGCTAATTGCAAAGCCTTGCCATCTTGCATTATTGCTTCCAAAGTATAAGTCCGAAGAGCGCCAGCAAATTTTTCTGTTTCTGATTTAATACCAAGAATAACTGGTATAGCCATATATTTTTCAACAAAATCTTTATAAACATTAAGCATCATCCTTGCTCTTTCATCAGCTTCTTGTTCGGTAGTATGTGCAGTATGCCCTTCTTGCCACAAAAACTCAGTAGTTCTTAAAAATAAACGTGGCCTCATTTCCCACCTTATTACATTAACCCATTGATTTATTAAAACTGGCAAATCTTTGTGTGATTGAATCCATCTTGAAAATGCTTCATAAATAACAGTTTCTGAAGTTGGACGAATAACAAGCGCTTCCTTAAGCCTCCTTCCTCCTGCGTATGTAACCACAGCAACTTCAGGTGAAAATCCTTTTACATGCTCGGCCTCTTTTTTTAAAAATCTCTCAGGAATAAGTGAAGGAAAATAAACATTTTTTACTCCGGTTTCTTTAAATTTTTCATCAAGAGTTTTCTGAATTATTTCCCAAATAGCATAACCATTCGGTTTAATTATCATTGAACCTTTAAAAAGACCATATTCAGCCAATTCAGCCACTTTTATAATATCCGAATACCATTTTGAATAATTTTCAGCCCGACTGGTAATCTTTTTATCTGCCCATTTTTTTTTCCCCTCCGAATTATTTACGTTAGTAGTCATATTAATACTAATATTAACTTATTTTCTAAGTATTATCAATTTATTTATTTTAATTATTAAATCTATAAAATAAAGGTATGATTTGGTTTTATGAATATTTTATTAACTTTCAAGTCAAAAATAATGATTTTGCTATATCCTAATACTAAGACATTATTTTCTTCTATAACTAATCCGCTATTTTCAGGTAATGCTATGACAGGAATTTTATAACTATTGATGTATTTCTTTATTTTTTCATCCTGCGTACTATCATAATGACATAAAAGAGAGTAGTTCCCCACAAACCCAAGCCCCTTTTCACAAGTATAATTATTATTATTCTCTTCGCTAACAGTAGCTATATTTTTACCCATAATAATTGCCCCTGCGCTACCACCATAAATAAAACCTCCTTTATCTATAAAATCTATCAAAATATCATAAAATTTAGTATCGTAAATTAACTGCAAAAATTTATAAGTATTTCTCCCGCCCCCTAAGTATATGGCATCAAAACCTTGCACATTATTTGTCTTTTTATTACTCAAATCAATCCACATTGTAATATTCAAAGGATAATTGCTATGAACAGATAGTGTGGTATTAATCCAGTCATAACAACCTTCATATCCGATAAAATCCCTTTCTAAACCAATGGGAATATAAAGTATTCTTTTATTTTTGAGCGAATTAACAAATTCCCGATCAAGTAAAAAACTATCTTCAGCTTTACCCCCTCCAGAAATAAATAATTTACCTTTTTTAATCACAAATTTTCTAATAAATTATGGTAAAATTTCCTTGCCGTTAATAATTCTAAAAGTTATTTTTGATAAATTACTAAGTTCTTTATAAACGAAATCTTTTATTTCTTTTAATCTTTTAAATTTCTTTGGAACAGTCACAATAGTTATCCATGGATCAAGTAAGTCGCTACCGCTTTGACTTGCAAGATATATTTCATTTTCAATACCGAATTTTTTATAAATCTTTTCTGCAATTTTAAAGGCAGAAACATAATAAATTTTTCCTATATGATAAACTGGGTTTTTACCAAAAACACATTCTATATTCATGGGTCTATTTGGCGTAATTAATCGATTAACTCTGTTGCCCCTTCCAGTTAACCCTTCGTCCCCGCTTTCAATTGATGAACCCGTCGCCGTCAAATAAATTTCGCAAACATCAAATTTATCCCTAGTATTTATATTTAATTCAAATTTATTAAAAGGATATTTCCGCACTATTTTTTTTATATCGCTAGCAGCTATTGTTAAATTTCCTTTGTAATTCTCAATGTTTTTAACATTATTGGCGATTTGAGGAATACACATTGTTATTTTTATATCTAAGCCACTGCGAAAAGCTAATATCTTAATATCAGAACCTATCCATGGATTTTTTCTTTTATAAGAAGCGGAGTTAAGGACACTTTCAATATCTAAAACTGCCTTTTCTAATACAGAAGAAGGAGCATAACCAACACCTAAAGAAGTATCGTTCGCAATAAGTTTTTTAAGCTCTGGTAAATCATCCAATCCTCTTGGTTCAAACCAATAACGTCGAGCACCTTTTAAAGATTCTTTTTCATGGGTTTTGCCAGGACTACTTTGGTTGCTTATATTAAGACAAAAATTCAAATCTTTATTAATATTCAAATTCGGCAGTCGATTTTTAAAAAATTCCTTTGTCCATTTTACTAGTAATTTTCTTGTTGGTATAATTTGTTTGCCAAATTTTGTTGAAACTCGACCATTTATTAATACTTTAATTGGCTTAGTCAAATGTCCTTGTCCAAAAGTAACAAATGATGTTCCTCCAAGAAGCCCAATTTTATCAAAATTATGATGCAAAATGGCACCGAATCTTTTTAAGGTATAATTAGAATATTTGTTTGATAAATATTCCGCCAACATATCTGCTAATGTATCTGGATGACCAAGCCCTTTTCTTTCGATAAATTCAAAATCCCCTTGATTAAAATCTTTATGTATAACTAAAATATCATTCATTCTATATTTTTAAAAAAGCTGCATTAATTTTGTTATTAAATCATATCTTAAAATCTACTTGTGATCAAACTATTGTAATAATTCTATAGCTTGCTCTACGCCAATGCAGTAATAATCAATCAACAACATAAAAAGATATCCGAGATAAAAAAGTGCCGCTGTTTATTGGAGCAAGCTCCTCAAAACAACGGCACTTCCATTATAGCAAAGAAAAATAGTTTGTCAAGTCTTTATCTCCAAACTCCCCCCAAGAATCCTCGCAGCACAGGAATAATCTCTCTCCACCATGGGAGATTAAGAGCTTCAACTGTGGCAGTTTCTGTTCTTTCATCTATTCCACCTTCTCCATAACATGTAAGGATGTAACTATAGGTTCCTGATTGGGATAATGTGAATTTGTATTCATCAAATCCAATGCCAATATTATCTTGTTTCCATACGCATTCTGGATAGGGAGTACAATCAACATCACAATCATCACACCAAGCACCTGCTGACCATCTTCCTGTTATTGGATAACCAACCCATGCTCTTTCTGGTAATTCAAAATAGTCAATCATACATGGTTGTGTTTCTGAACCATTACCATTACCATTACCATTACTACCATTACCATTACCATTACTACCATTACTACCATTACCATTACCATTACCATTACCATTACCATTACTTGATTCTTCAATAATTAAATAGTATGTAGTGTCATGTGAAGGGCTTCCATCTACAGCAGTAGCAATCACACCAGTGTAAAATTCTCCTATTGTAGCAGAAGAATCAATAGTATATGTATTGGTTT
>DAOVQR010000049.1 GCA_030628575.1 bacterium | reverse complement strand
GATATGTAAAAAGAGAAAAGGCGGTATAAATTTCAGAATTTATTACCGCCTTGTTAAATTTTGTTTTTCATTAGTTTAGGATTGCACCCGACTATCTTGTCGGGCACAGGGGCATTCCACCTGCTGATGTACTTTCAACATCTGCTATCATAGAAATCTCCTCCTTTCAATTTTCTGAATTTTCTAAAAGCCAATCCAAATGCATTCCTGTAGAAGTTTTAAATAATACTTGCATTTGAGTTAACTTTTCTAACAATCAAACTAATATTACTTTTTTAGGTTTCTTCTGACATCTAAGTTTGTCAATGATACAACCAGACACAAGATGAAGTTTATTCGGATCTACCTTGTCCAATTTTATCTTACATTTCCTCCATTCTGAAATATATGGATTTTTTACTTCAAAAATCATAAATTCATCAGAAATCGAAACATTTTTCACAATTATTGTCTGATCGCGATGAAGAAATTCAAGAATAAATCCGCTGACTTCTGTCTCAAATTCCTCTCTATTAAATCTATTGCGATCATTCAAAAAAGCTATTAACGTTTCTTTAATTTGTTGATTGTACCTATTACACACATTACGCAAAAGCAAATTAAAATCCGTTTCAGTCATCTCCTTTCAAAATAAAATTAATGAAGTTTTAATTCATCACTCCTTTCAAATTCGATTTATATTATAAATATACTATAAAATTAAAAACCAGTCCTCTTAATTTGGACTAGTTTTAGTTTTTTCTGTTTTTTCTTCTATCTCTGTGTATTTGGATTCGGTTTTTAGCAAAAACTAGCCCTTTGTTTCAATGGGGTAATAATGTAGGTTATCCAAAATGTTTGACTAGCTTGAACTTGATTCATATATTTTCCTCTAACTTTTATAATACAACATATATTTGATTAGATCAAATAAATTCTGTGGAAAACTTTATACGTATTGGATGAGTAATGCTTTTTGAACATTTTCACACAAATTTACACAAATTAGGCGCACAAGATTGTTCGGAGATTTTTGCCTGTTGATTCTAATGTGCGCAACACTAACAAACACTAATTTAATGAATCATTTCTGGCATTTATCACAAAAATAAGTTCCGCGACCTGCAAGTTTCATCTTTTTAATAGGTCTACCACATTTTGGGCAGGGTTGTCCTTCGCGGCCATAAACCCAAAGTTTTTTTCTGTATTCTCCTCTCTCACCCTCTAAAGTCACATAGGCATCAGCAGAAGTACCTTTGTATTTTATAGCCAAAGCCAGCACTTTTTTGATAACTTGATATAATTTTTTAATATCATTATCATTGAGTGTTTTTATAATTCTATCGGGCATAATTCCCGCCCTAAAACAAACTTCAGCAGAATAGATATTCCCCAAGCCCGCCACAATAGATTGATCCATTAAAGTTGGTTTGACTTTGGCTTTTGATTTTTTTGCGATAATCTTTTTAAATTTATCAAATGTAAATGATTTATCCAAAGGTTCGGGACCAAATTTTTCCAACTCTTTCTCCAACTCAGAACTCGATACTATTTTGATCCAACCGAACTGCCTCAAGTCATTATAATATAATGTGGAACCATCAGATAATTTAAATATAATATGAGTATATTTATTTGGCACTTCTTTATCAAAAGGCGGCACAGGATGTCCCCCACCGAATTGACCTTTTTTGTCTGCATATATCAATTGCCCAGTCATTTTTAGATGAATTAATAGGTGTAAATCATTGTCTGCGTTAGTCCGCGATTTTGTTATTGTCTGTGTTAGTCCGCGATTGACAAGGTCAATAATTATTATCTTTGCTCTTCTTCTTACATCTTTAATCTTTAATTTTATAACTTTTTTCGGATTACCTTTAAATAACCTTTTCTTCTTCACTTGCATATCTTTAATCCCAAGCCCTTTGACTTTTTTCTGTAATTGACGACAAATTGTTTCTACCTCGGGTAACTCAGGCACGATTATCTCCAATAATTATAAATTTAAAAATTAAAAATTGAATAAAAATTTCAAATTAAAAATTAAAAATTGTATAATACAGTTATGCTAAACACTATCATTCTTATTATATCATCAATATTAATACTATTGGGCACCATTGCCATTATTATACCATATATCCCCAGTGTGCCGATTGTCTTTTTAGGAGTGCTGATTTATGCCATTTATACTGGTTTTGCTACAATTTCTGTCACCATGATTATTATTATGTTTGTTTTGACCTTAATATCAATTGCCATCAGTTATTTTTTAATGATTTATGGATCTAAATATTCCGGCGCCACAAAATATGGTATGTATGGAGCAGTAATTGGAATTTTAGTTGGTTTGATTTTCTCTCCATTTGGATTTGTATCAATTCTAATTTGTCCTCCACTTGGCACTATCATCGGCGAAATTATTGCCGGCAAAAAACTGCTTGAATCCTCAAAAAGCAGCTTAGGAACAATTGCTGGTTTATTTTTAGGAACTTTAATTAATATATCAATTGTAGCTTGGATGATATTTGTGTTTGTAAAAGCAGTATTATAATGCCAATCTACGAATGTATGCGAATGCCGCGAATAACACCAATTACTGACTCTCGACAAACAAAAATAAAAGAGAATTTTGCATTTTAAATTCTCTTTTTTAATTTCCAATTAAATTTGGCGTAAAATTTCGAGATCATCCTTTTTGATCTCACCGTATACTATTGCTTCTTGATCGTTAGATAAATTATTTGCTTTCAGCGAGCCAAGAGGCGCAAACATTTTTGATTCAGCAATCAATTTGCTACCAGCAGTCATTGCCAAACCAAAATATGTTTTGCACAAAACACTTATGCCGTGCGGTAAAATTTTAAGAACTATATTGCGTTGATAATTGATCAATTCTGGAATTGGTACAACCATCAAAGAAGGACAAAAAATGATGTCTATGTTTTGCTCAGCATATCCAACGATCACATTGACCGAAAACATATCATAACAAATCATAATACCAATCCGACCAAAATCTGTATCGAAAATGCCTGCTTTATCACCTGCGTTATATTCTTTCTTTTCAACCTTTAAAAGATGCTGTTTACAATAAGTATGCATTATTTTACCTTTTCTATCCATAAGAAATGCGCAATTTGCTTTCTTATCTTCTTTATTTAATCCAATCGCGCCGAATATAGCCCATATTTTGTTTTTTCTACAAACACCGCCGAAAATTTCTTCCAATAAAGAACCATCAATATAGCTAAGTTCTGGAAAACAAATAATTTCAGCTCCTTTATTGGATGCCCGTGTTATCATTTTTTCAATTTTTTTTTCTTGTTCAGAAATTTTGAATAAATCAGTTACAGCTCCAATTTGCGCTAAAGCAACCTTAAAACTATTGTTAAACAAAAAAATCACCCTCTCTGATTAATTTAGAACATAAAAGTTATTATCTTTTAAATTCAAGATGATTATATCAAATAATTTGCTTGAAGTAAAGCTATATTTTAATTATTTTATTTCAAGAGTTTCTACAAAATGTTTTCTTATGTATTTTTGGGAATCATAACAAGTTATATCATAAACACTAAAATTAATTATTGTGTTACCTTGTCGAATATTATCCCAAATTAAAGCCGAATAATCATATCTATAATGTTCATCAAACCGATCTTCTATTTTATTTTTACTGTCATAATGTAAACATTTTTCCTCATCTTTACATTCATTTTCTTCCCACCCTAATATATTGTTCTCCTTGGTTTTGATGATTGATACCCACATACTGAAACATGATCTTTCTATTTTATGCACATAATCAAAATAGTGATAACGAAAAACAATTTTATATTTTTCGGTTGGTCCCAAAGACAATTCTTTTCCATTACTAATTTCTTCTATGATATCTAGAAAATCAGGATACTCAAATGAAATATATTCATTAGAGTATTTTTTCCATTGAAACCTTCCTGGAGAAATTTGATCACAATATCGAAAGTATTCGTCTCTTCCATATTCAGACGGCATCATAGCAGGATTTTCAATATCATCGGTTTGATTATTGTCTATCTGTTCAGATAAATCATTTTGATGATCTCTGTTACAAAAATTCTGATATAAAAAATATCCTCCAATCGCAAAAATTAAAATGAATATTATTACAATTATGATCCAAATTGTTTTATTATTCATACAACTCCTCCTTTTATTTATTTGGAAATTGATTTGACATTTGTCATTTGGATTTATTTAGATCAATTAGAAATTAGAACAATTAGGAATTTTAAAATTTCATTCCCCCGCTTCTATATCCTTACCTTCCAGCATTTTCTCTGTATTTGGCTGGCCGTAAAATTCTTCTGATTCAGATTCTGACCCTAAAATATCTTCGATTTTTGCAGCTCCTAGATTTTCCCCCATATTTCCTGATTGGATGCCAGATGAATTACTTTGACTGTCAGGAATTAAATTATCGGATTCTACAACTTCAATCTCACTACCATATATTGATGATTTCACATTTTTATCATCCTTGCTTGCCACTTTCGGTAAAAAAACTGCGACAACAATCAAAAAAATAATTACTGCAATAATTATCGGTAACTGTTTAGAATAACTTTGATTGATCTTTTTTTCTTGCATTTTTTTTCTCCTCTTCGAAAACTTTTATTATTCCGTAAACCCCGTCATAGCCAGGAATTGGTCTGACTTTATTCTCTCTAACTCTTATTATTCCTTCTACAATTTTTGGATCTAATAATTTTAAAAGTTTATCTTCTGATAAGTCCAGCAAAATTGAAAATTCGGATCCTACACTTTGCACAATTTGCATATATTCTTCTTGAATTTTTTTTGATGTTTTGGCAACACCTTTTACCTCAGCAATAATTTCCTGTAATGGCACCAAATGACGTGAGACGGGGAAATTTTTGGGTTGATATCCTTCTGGTCGATCAGCTAATTCTTCTACTCGATGCAACACTCCAATAGTTATTGGTCGACCACATTTTGGACAAATATTTTTGTTTTTGATGCTTTCACTGGGTTTCATTCTTAAGCCATCGCAATTACGATGACCATCATAATGATATTTTCCTTCTTCTGGATAAAACTCAATGGTATAAGGAAAATACTTGGAATCTTTAGATCTTATTATCTCACAAATATAATTGTAATCATAATTCTCATCTTCTACTTCAAAAACATTTGCTTCTCGACCAAGATTTTCAGGTGAATGAGCATCGGAATTGGAAACTAAAGTGATTTTATCTAATTGAGATAATCTCCAATTCATCTCTGGATCAGAAGATAATCCTGTCTCCCCCGCATGAATATATGGAGTCATTTCGCCAAAAGCTTCTTTTAATGAATCAAATCCGGAATTAGCGCCAAAAACTGAAAACCAAGGAGTCCACATATGTGCAGGAATTACCATACATCTTGGATCAATATCTAAAACAATTTTAGCTAAATCTTTTACAGCTAATCCTAAAATCGGACGACCATCAGAATATAAATTGCCGATAGTTGATAGTTTTTTATTGATTTTATCCACTGTTTCTAGAGACGGTGCTAAAATAACTGTATGAATTTTTCTGACCTTATCTCCCTGTTTATAAATTGATGAAATTTCAGTTGATAATATAAAACGAGTTTTGCTATCATGATATTGATAAAAACCATTTCCCAACGGTTTTAGTTCTTTTTTTAGTTCAGAAAACCAAAGAGGATGGGTAAAATCCGCCGTGGCAATAACATCAATCCCTTTATAATTAGCCCATCTGGCGATTTCCGGAATAACCATCCGCTGACTAGTTGCCCGGGAATATTTGGAATGTAGATGCAAATCTGCTATTACGCGCATAATTTTTCTTTCAGAAAAATTGAAATTCGAAGCACGAAATCCTTTTTAAATTAACCTAATTTCTAATTAACCTAAATAAATCCAAATGTCAAATATCAAATCAGATCTAAATT
>DAOVQR010000070.1 GCA_030628575.1 bacterium | reverse complement strand
GTTCCGTTATCTGGGTTGATAGCCACTAAGGTAGATTTGGTGGTGGTGCCAATTTGTTGGGGAGCAGCATAATATAAGACATTATTTGAGATTGCCAAGTTGACATTACGATAGGGGTTGCCGTCGCTAAAAGAAGCGTCAATTTCTATTTCCCATTTTAATTTGCCAGCTGGTGAGATTCCTAAAATTTTGTCCCCAATTATTATAATATAAACTGTGCCATCGGGTCCGATCAAAGGTGTTTGCAAAACTCGAGTGGTAGAATAGAGCCATTTGAAGGTGCCGTTTGAGTTCGCAGCCAAAAGGCCATCCGAAGTACCAAGATAAATAGTGCCATTTTGGTCAATAACTGGACCTGTAGTAAATTGGTTTACCCCATTTGACCAGGCATCAAGAGGAGTCCATTTTATAGTGGAGGTGGTGGGCCCAGCATAAGGGCTTCGGAAGGTGCGTTGAGAATTGTAGCCGTACATCTGCCATTGGGGAATTTCTGGATCAATGATTCGAGGATCGGTCGTTGTGACATCTGAATAATTTAGGCCATCAAAAGCTCGAATGCCAAACCAGTAAGTTGAATAATAGTAAAGGTCATCAAAGATGAGAGTGGTTGAGGTGGTAGTAGCTATTTGGATGGTTGTTGAAGTACTAATGATATTTTCTTCAGTTATTTCTTCATCTTTTGAAGAATAAACGAAATAAGAAATATATTCATCAGGAGTATCCGGGTCAGTAGTGGCTGACCAAGTTAAAGTGACACTGTTGTCTGTTGAAGTTGCCTGGAAATTTTTCACTGGGTCGGGCGGTAAAATATTACCACTTTCTCCATTTGAATTGGTTGGAGTTGGTGAGAGAATTTCAAAATCGGTTGAGTTGTTATTATCATCAATAAATCCATTTTCGTCTTTCCTTCTTTGAAATGATTTTCCTTCAATATCACTTTCTTGAAAGGAAAATGGATTTCCTTCAAAAACTAAAGTAGTAGTGGTATCTTCTTCTTGCCAAGCAAAAAGATCAATTTTACAATTTTCAGCAAGTTGACTAGTGTCAGCAGAGGGGTCACAAGAGAAAATTCCTACTGCTCCTCTTTCGTTGCTTAACTGGCCTTGTGAGTAGGGATTTCCTTCTTGGGTGAGAACCTGCCAGTCGGCATCAGGATTACCATTTTCTTCTGGGTAATTTTTTATGCCAATCAGATAAAAACTTTTGGCAGGAATAGTTGCAGTGGCTGAAAATTCCCAGTTTCTTTGGGGTTCATTCCAGTTTTTATTTGCTGAGAAATAACTCAAATACAAGTTAGTAGTTGAAGCCGGTTCTTCGCCAAAATTGTAAAGTTCAACAAATTCTTTTTCATTTATTTGAACTTCGGAAATTAAAATTTTTATTTCTGGCTTTTCAAGAACTTTGATGACAGCACTAACTGGTTCACTGCTTGTTCCCTCGTTATCTTTAACTATAAGGGTGATTTGGAAATCCCCGGCTGTATTGAAAGTATGTGTGATTGTTGAAGCAGTTGTAGTTGCCGTAGCGCCATGGCCGAAGTCCCAAATATATTCAGCAATTAAACCATCAATATCATAAGAATCAGAAGCATTAAAAGTAATTTCCTCTTCTATTTCAGGGTTTTCAGGAGTATAGAAAAACATGACTATTGGTATATGGTTTAATGTTTTTGTGCTGGTAAAGTTTGAAATTGTTGAAATATTATTAGCATTATCCTTAGATTTTATAGCAAAGTAATATGTTGTATCGTTATCTAAATCAGAAATAATAAGCTCTTGTTTTACATTAAATTCTTGCGTGGCTGGCACATTTTCAGTAGTAGTTGATAATGCCCAATTTTCTTCAGTAATTTCTTCTGTCCCATATTTTATAATATATTCTGATGGTTTATATGGAGGCCAATTATCTTTAGGAGTTGTCCAAGACAAAATAACTTCTCTAAAATTTTCTCCTGCTTCTGCCTGTAAATCAGAAATTGGTTCCGGAGGAATTTCATCTTTAGGGATTTCAATTTTAGAAAAAGCATCTGGTTCTTCTGGCCAGTCCTCTATATTCCCGGCTTTGTCTATGGCTCTGCTTCTGAAATAATAAGTATGTTTGTCTTGGCCGGTGAATTCAGCACTTGTTGAAGTAGTTGCTATTATTAAATCTTTCCAATCTCCCTCTAGCCCATCTCGGTATTGAATATCATAATTTAAAATTCCTGAACTAATATCAGAACCTGACCAAGAGATGTTAAAACTGGTTGAAGTTGAGGAACTGGCTAAGGGCTCAACTTGAGAAGACGGAGTAGTCAAGTCTACCAACCAGCTGTATTGAGCTGGGTCAATGTTGGTGTTGCCGGCTTGGTCAGTTGTTTTAACTTGAAAAGCATGAGAACCCTCGGATAAATCAGTGCTGGTATAAGTGGTTGATGAGGAGCAATCTTCCCAACTTGTTGTATCAAGCTGGCATTCAAAAATACAATTATCTTCATTTGAAAAAAAGGCAAAAGTGGCTGTAGTTTGATCGGTTAGATTTAATGGTTTGTCTTCAATTTCAGCTTGGGGAGCAATAGTGTCTAAAATAATCGAAGCTGAGTTGCCGAGTTTACTGACATTGTCGGCTTCGTTTTTTGTCCAGACATAAACAGTTTTATTGCCATCATCTGCTGATAAAGTAAAAATAGAAGGTTTAGTTCCAATTATCCAATTAGGAGTACTTGTTGTTGGTTTTATTGTTTCTTCTGATAAAAACCAGGCTGTCGCCTTTTCGTCTTGAGAAATATTTACCATTACTGTTTGACTATTGGTAAAAGAAGTGGAACTGGTATTAGGGTCAGCCAAAGATAAACAAGGGCTTTCAATAGAAGTATCAATTGTCCAGTTGTATTGGGCAGGGGAAGGGTCTTTATTCCCACTTGGGTCAATTGCCTTAGCATAAAATGTATGTGGGCCATCGGAGAGGTTACTGTAAGAAGTTGGCGATGAGCAAACTTCAAACGAGTTGCCGTCAATCTGGCATTCAAAAGTTGAACCTGCCTCATTTGAAAAAAGTTCAAAAGTGATTTCAATTTGATTTGTTGTAGTAGACACATTTGCAATAATTGTAGTTTCTGGAGGGATAACGTCCTTTTCATTTTGTGTCCTAGGGGTAGGATATTGAATTTCAAAATCTTCCTGATTATTGTCTGTATCTTGATAATTCAGAGTTGTTGCTGACCATTTTCTTCCTGAAGAATAATTTTTGGGAGGATTTTGGGCTGGGGCGGTTTCAAAATCCTGGGCTTGACCAAAACCAACTTTATCTACTACTTCTTTGGTTGGATTTTTTAAGAAGACAGCGTTATCTTTAGTAATTGAATAATTGGTAAAAACATCAGCCGAAAAAGTAGATGAGGCATTAGCAATAAGAAAATAACTTTTCGCTTGAATTATTTTTTCAGAAAGCAGAGATTTAGGGACAAGGCTGGAAAAATCAGAGGCACTTTTTGTTTTTCTTTGGAGATACCAGTTTGTTAAATCTAAATCCGAATCATTGGGATTGTAAAGTTCAATAAACTCATCTTTTTTACTGGAACTGCTTTCAATTTGAATTTCAGAAATCAATATTTTTGGAATTGGTAATATCTCAATTGTTTTATCAAATGTATTACTTTCTAAACCTTGGTTATCTTTAACTATAAGAGTGATTTGGAATTGGCCCGATGTACTAAAAGCATGATTAGCTGTCGGGTCTTCAATTTGAGCAGTAGAGCCATCGCCAAAATCCCAGATATAGGAAGTGATTAAGCCATCAGGGTCGTATGACTCAGAAGCATTAAAAATAATTTCTTGCCCAATTTGAGGATTTTCAGGACTATACGAAAAAGACGCGTTTGGAGATTGATTTTCTGTTAATTGTTCTTCTGGTTCAGTAACATTAATTTTATTTGAGTAATCCCAATATTTACTTTTTCCATTTTCTCTTATCTTAACAATAACATCCGCTTGTCCTCGAAAATCTTTTTTATCTTTTTTTATTCTCAATTCAAAAATTCCATTAGATGAATTTTCATAAAATATTTTTGGTAAGTAGTAATGAGAAGATTGCCAATCATTTTGATAATAAATTTCTGATAAAGTGCCGTCTTTCTCAATAGAAATTTTTACATCATAAAAACCACTATTTAGGTCTGAAACAGAAAGTCCAACCTCAATTTCTTTATTAACCGGATTATCCTCGGGATAAGAAAGACTGATTTTTGGTTCTTCTTTTGATTGCTCAGAAGATGGTGTCCCTGCTCCGCCATCACCGCCATCATCACTACCTTTTGTTTCAGTACTGCTTTTATAATATCCCGAACTGTTTTTTGTTTTTGGTGTTCCTTCGTCATTTTTGCTTGTCTGCCAGCCAAAGTTCGTTTTTCTTTCCATTGTCTTTTTAGAGCTATTATCTCCGGCTGGCCAATTTGGGTTTGCCTCTGCTTTATCTTGGAGAATACAATTCTTGTCAAAAAGATATAATGCTTCATTAGTATTATTTAAAGAACCGGTATAAATTAAATCAGCTGAGATACTTGGCACGGAAGTGTCATCGGTTCTTTCTAAAAGGAAAAAACCACCCGATGATACGGTGGCATTCTCAAAAATTATCTTTATTCCTCTGGCTTTACCTTCAATTGCAGCTTTGTCTAAAATTTGCCAGCCATTTAAATCAATTTTCGTTCTGGTAATATTCCTCAATTCTATCCATTCGTCGTTTGAAGAATTTTTTGTTCCCATCCAAGCGATTTCGTTGAAAATAACTTTATTCATGGCTGGGTAGCGGGCGTCAGAAAGGGAACAAATGACAACTTCTTTAGGGGTTTCTTTTGGTTCTTCCTCTGTTTCTTCTTCCTTGAGTTTCTCTTCTTTTGGTTGTTCTGATGATTTT
>DAOVQR010000120.1 GCA_030628575.1 bacterium | reverse complement strand
TTTTCAGCTTTACTTATGTCGTATAAATAGGATATTTGCGAGGGTTTATCAGGACAATATTCAATTTTTGATTTATTATTGGGATCAGAAAAGACTTTTATGATACCTATAATTTGCTCTTCAAGAGTAGTAGGGATACCTGTTCCTGCATTATACATTCCCTGAGCTGTTTTACTATGTATAGCATTTACAATTAGTTGAATAAAATCTTTAACATATATCATATCTTTTGGTACTTTTGGATCTCCCCAAATTTCAATTGTTTCTCCTTTTATTGCTTTATGAATAAAACTAAGGTAAGCCATCGTGGTTCGTTTTCCATTTACATAAAAAGTATCATCCGGCCAATAACAATAAATTGTAGGCATTCTGAAAATAATTGATTGGATTCCGAAATCCTGATGATAATGTTCTATAAGATGACATGCTGCGGTTTTTGATATTACATAAACTGCATGATCGCCTTTTAAGTTTAGTTTTTGTACTGTATCTGATTTAATATACTCTCCAGTATTCCAATAACCAGCAACGTCTGAATGCGATTGTGCAAAGATAATTTTTTGAATTTTGTTTACCATGCAGTATTCTAAAGTATTTAATGTTCCTATTGTATTGATATCAAAATATTTATAAGGATTATATCCTTCAACTCGAGAAGGTGCTAATCCTGCTAAGAGAACTACAACATCAATATTGGTTGGTAGTTTTTTAAATTCTTCTCTATTAGAAACATCAAGTGATATGTATTCTATACCTTTTGATTCATATATTTCAATATTCCGCTTTTTATAACCGGTAGCAACTAAATCATAATTGTTTCTATTCAGATAGTCAACAAGATATAGACCAGTTGATCCTGTTGCTCCAATTACTAAAATTCTCATAATATTCGTATTTTTAATAAATGTCTAGTTATTAATTTTTATTTCTCTTAATACTTTGCTAAGAATATTGATGTCTTTAAGTTCAATTTCTTGGTGAACAGGTAAATTTAAAATGTTATTTGATATGTAGTACATTTCGGAAAATTCATACCTGCTTATTTCATCAATTAATCTGTAGTATAGCGAAATTGTTGGTATTTTTCTTTTCATTAATTCAAAATACACAAAGTCTCTTCTTTTTTTAATCAGTACTGGCAAATTCATTGGAACAATTCCCTCAGGGAGTTTTCCATACATAGGAGACAACCAAGTTACATCCCTGATCTTTTCGAATAAATGATTATAATTTCTGCAACGCAGTTCTGAAATTTTGTCAATATTTGATTTATAAAGAACCTCTAGTGTATTTAATTTTATTTTTTCATTATTGGGAATATCCTCAATGAAAAACTTTTCATTGTTTATTTTTAATATTCCGCCATTTACTGTTGATAAAAACTTATGAATAGAAAAAAAACTAAAATCTCCAAAACTACCCAATAATTTATTATTGAAATAGGAATTGAATGAATGGGCACAATCTTCTATTAATATAATGTTATTTTCTTTGCAATAGTTACTTAGGAAATTCATATCATTCTTGGAAAAACCAAAGTAATGTATAACAAGCAAAGCCTTAACTTTTATTTTTTTTAATTTAAATTGCAAATACTCAAAATCAATACTTAGTTTATTATTTAACCTGTAAAAATTATAATTTATTCCAATTTCCTGAACAGGATCAAAAACTCCAGATCCCTCCCTATCGGTAATTCCTATATAAGATGGTAATAAAATGAAACCTTCCTTATTATCCTTAAATATTGTTTTTAATATATGTTTGAAAGCAATTCTGCCGGTATTGGTAAGTACAATATTTTTTTGATATTTTGAATTGTTAATAGGTTTTTTTGTGATCATAAAATACTAATATTATATAACATTGAACTAATTTTTTCCGGCGAGTTAAACATTAATACATCGATAATAGATAGCCCCGGTTCAAATGGTTTTCTTTTTTGATCATATTCAATCAATTCGGTTTTAAGAAAATTGAGATTAATATTATTTTTTTGATATTTGGTTACATCAAAAAACTCAAGTCCACCAATAGGATTAAAATAATCAGTAGCACCAAGTGTCTTTGAGATTTCAAGCGCCCATTCATCAGGTTCTTTTATGTTTGACAGTTTAATATTGGATTCTGAAAAAATAATATAATTAAAATCAATTTTAAGATAAACGCATACAGCTTTTAAACCTTTTATGTTTAACTCTACAATTGAATCTGTTTCGTGTTGAAATACATTTTTTAAAAGCTTAATAACATTGAAATAATAAGGTGCCCTTTTTTTGTAAGGTAAAAGTTGTGCAAGGATTTTAGCTTTCCAGTCTTCATCCTTCCGTATTTTTGCATCTTTTATTGCTGTTCCACGGCTATGTTTTACAAGGGGTACCTTTATATATTGCCAGCCTTTTTCAGGATTCGGATGTAATATTCTATTTCTTTCAATCCAGCCATGCCTGATAAACTGTGGTGTATCAAATACTACCCATTTATCAGTATTCTTTATTAAAGCAAAATAACCTATGTAAGGGAAAAAATATGGCTGCATTATTCCGAGTCTCATAAACTTAAAAATTTGATTATTTCAGCAATCTTTTCAACTAATTTTAAGTCTAATTCTGGATAAATTGGCAAACAAATGACTTCCTTTGCAATTCTATTGGCTACAGGTAAATTGTCCTTTTTCGCCGAAGGAAGTCCTCTATAAGCAGGGAACTCACTAATTAAAGGATAAAAATATCTTCGCCCGTAAATGTTATTTTCTCTTAACTTAGAAAATAAATCATCACGCGTATGACCGAATTCCTCTTCATTCACAAATACAGGAAAATACGGATAATTATAGTCAATATCCTGATTTACTTTTAACATTCCGATACCAGGCACATCATTCAATTTTTCTCTGTATGTTTTAGCGATTTTAAACCTTTTCCTAATATTCTCATGAATGTGTTTAAGCTGCAATATCCCTAATGCTGACTGTACTTCATTCATTTTAGCATTAATACCAGGAGCAACTACAGTAGTTTCATTTGCAAAACCAAAGTTTTTGAGGAAGTCAATGCGCTTTTTT
>DAOVQR010000024.1 GCA_030628575.1 bacterium | reverse complement strand
TTCTATGGAAGGTGATATTAACAAAGATTCAATTACGGGAATTGGTGGTGATACAACTAATAATTTGAGTTTAGAAGATAATACAAGAAATGGAAAACCAGGAATAGATTTTCTTTTTAATCCAGATGGTTATGGACCAGGGAATGAAGATATCTACTACCAAACTAAAATTGAAAATAATAAATTATCTATTAGTGAAAGAAAAATTACTGAGGAAAATGAATTTAATAATGATGATACAACAATCATTAGTTTTGAGATTGGATATCTTTATGGAAAAACAAATTCAGGCGAAGATAATGGAAAAGGAATTATTGTTAAATATGGATATTCTAACGGTGATTATGAAAATGAATTAAAAGAAATTATTAAAACTATTAAAATTACCAAACCAGAAATTTATGGGAAGAAATAAGATTTATGCTTTCTACTTTCAAATTCACTAAATAAAAAATCAATAGGCCCCGTAAAACTTCTTTCTGCAAAATCGATTACATCGTATTATTGCAAAAGCGTCGCCGCGGGGCTTATCGGGTCTCGCTTAGCGAGACTCGATAAGGAGGGAATAAAATGCAACAACAACAGGTTCCGCAGGAACCACAACAGGTACAGCCACAGCAATCTCAGCAAATGCCTCAAGAATCACAACAACCAGCTCAAGAGCTATCAAAGGGCGGTTTGTCGGCTATTTGGGTTATAGTGATTGCTATTGTCTGTTTAGCTCTTGGCGCAGCAGGTGGATATTATTATGCCACAACTTATGTGATTATTGCAGAAGAAGAAGTTGATATTTATGTAACTCCAGTATCCACCAAAAAACCTACTTCGACACCAACCGTTACACCCACTGCTACCCCCACAAGTACTGCAAGTCCAACAGCAACTTCAACTCCCGTCGTTTTACCTAATCCGTAAAATAAATGGTTTTTTATGATGATTAAATACAGATTTCAATTACAAAAACCGTCTGAGATTTTCAGACGGTTTTTTTTCTTGTCAAATTAATCTAATTGTTTTACAATAAAATCATGGATAAAACAAAAGTTATAACTCGGATTGCGCCGAGTCCGACCGGTTCTTTGCATATTGGAACCGCTCGCACGGCTTTGTTTAATTTTTTATTTGCCAAACATTATAATGGTAGATTCCTTTTACGTATCGAAGATACTGATCCTGTTCGATCAAAAAAAGAATATGAAAAAGATATTACAGAAGGACTATCATGGCTGGGGCTTGATTGGGATGCAAAAACGCAAAACGAAAAGCGAAAAGCGAAAAATATCAATTCAAAATTCAAAACAGAAAACACAAATTATTATCATCAAAGCGAGAGATTAGGGGTTTATCAAAAATATATTAAAAAACTTTTAGATAAAGATGCGGCATACAAAAAAGATAATGCTATCTGGTTTAAGCTTGATTCCTATCCAGATGATATTATCAAATATCACGATTTAATAATGGGGGATTTGGAATTTAAAAAAGATACTTTTAATGATTTTGTATTAATTAAATCCGATGGTGTGCCGCTTTATATGTTTGCTGCTGTGATAGATGATTATGAAATGGGAATAACTCATATTATTCGAGGAGATGATCACATTAATAGTACGCCACAACAGATTATGTTGTATAAAGTATTAGGATTTAATTTACCTAAATTTGCTCATATTCCATTGATATTAAACAAAGATCGAACAAAGATGAGCAAGAGGAAAAATCCTGTATCAGTTGGCAAAGATTTCCGCGATCAAGGATATTTGCCCCAAGCTCTAGTTAATTATATGGCATTACTTGGTTGGAATCCAAAAGACGAACGTGAGTTTTTTACTCTCAAAGAATTAGAAAAAGAATTTGATTTAAAAAATGTAAACAAATCAGGCGCAATATTTGATATAGGAAAACTTAATTATTTTAATAATCATTATTTACAGCAATTATCTAATGATAAACTGTTGCAGTTTATAATGCAAAACGAAAAACGAAAAACGAAAAATAACAATGCAAAATTAAAAAATAAAGAATTTATTCTAAGAATAATTTCTGTTGTTAAAAACAGAATGAATACATTATTGGATTTTGATCAACTATCACATTATTTTTTTAAACTGCCAAACTACAAATCAGATTTACTTATTTTCAAAAAATCAAATAAAGAAAAAACTTTTCGGGGTTTGCATACTACATACTCCATACTACATACTACAAATTCATCTAGATGGAATAAAATCAACGATTTAAACAACATACTCTTAGAAGTAGTTAAAAACGAAAGCTTATCCAATGGCGATGTTTTCTGGCCAGTACGCGTTGCCTTATCAGGACAGGAAAAAAGTCCATCACCGCCTGAACTTCTTTGGGCTTTGGGCAAAAAAGAATCATTGAATAGAATAAATATTGCAATCGCAAAATCGCAAAAATAATGGTTTATTATATATAATTTTTAGCGTTTCAGCTAATTTAGCGCTTTAACGTTTCAGAAAGGTAAATTATGAATGATAATAAAAATTGGATTCATATCGTGATTATTGTTGTAATTCTTGCAGCAATTGGCGGGGGATATTATTATTGGTCAAAAAATAAAGATGAAAATAAAATAGGTGACGATGAATATATCAAACAAAAAATTCAAGAAGAGCTTAGTAAAATGCAAACAACAATTGATCAGATAAATCCGCCAGAAGCACCAGAGAACGAGGATATTCAGTCAAAAGAGTTCAAAGAAAAAGAAGCAACAGTTAAGATGAAAGATTTTTATAATAAGGATCATAATGTTAGTATGCAATATCCTGCCGATTGGGAAGAAACAGATTTAGGCGGTGCAAAAAATGTAGCAACTCCACTTCTTAGAGAAAATATCGGCTTTTTCTATCTTCCAGAAGCCGAAGTTGATGAAAATGATCCCAGAACTGCTATTGTTAGTGTAAAACTGCTTCGTTTTGTAATTGAAGAAAGCGTAGAAATTAGTTCGCTCGATGATTGGTATAATTATATGAAATCAAAAATTGATGAATTTATTGCTAATCCATTACTTTCAGAAAATTATGAATTACTGGAAATTAAAAAAGGATCTGATATTGATGGCAAATGGACAATTGTTGAAGATTATATTGAAAATAAACTAATTACTGGTAAGGATTTTTATATTTTTAACGGTGATGAGTTTTATCAATTTGTAACAAAAGCACCAAATGCTTATTTTGCCAACTACTTGCCACTTATTCAAAAAACTGTAAATAGTTTTCGGGTGGGCGACTAAATACTTAATATAAAAACAAAAAATTAAGGTAATTGATGGAAAAAGTAAAAAAGTTTTTTAGTGAAAAAAATACTGTTAAAAGTGCAACAATTATTTTAGTAGTTACTCTTCTAATATCAAATTTTCTTGGTTTAATTCGTGATCACTTTCTAGCGCAAAAAATTCCCACTAATCTTTTAGATACATATTATGCCGCTTTTAGAATCCCAGATTTAGTTTTTAATATCTTAGTATTAGGTGCTATTTCCGCTGCTTTTATTCCAGTTTTTACTGGATTTATCAGTAAGAAAAAATTTCAAGAAGCTTGGAAAATTACCAGTTCTTTTTTAAATATTGCCATTGTAGTTTTAATAGTATGTTTGGTGATATTATTTTTTGCCATGCCTTATTTAATTCCACTCTTGGTGCCAAAATTTGATCCTGCAAAACAGCAGATGACAATCAATCTAGCACAAATATTTTTAATCTCCCCGATATTTTTTAGTATCTCATATATATTAGGTGGAGTATTGAATTCTTTTAAGCGGTTTTTAGCTTATTCTTTAGCACCACTGATATATAATTTATCAATTATTTTAGCTACATTATTCCTAGCAGATAAATACAGTGTTTATGGCGTAGCAGTGGGAGTTGTTTGCGGAGCATTTTTGCATATGATTATTCAGCTCCCGGTTGTGTTAAAATTAGGATTTAAATATCAATTCATATTTGATTGGAAAGATAAGGCAGTAAGAAAAATAGGTTTTTTAATGCTGCCTAGAGCAATTGGTTTGGGATCAATGCAAATTATGCTTATTGTTTATACAGCTTTAGCTTCAGCAGTTTCAGCAGGTTCTGTTGCCATATTTAATCTTGCTGATAATATTCAGACAATGCCTACAGTAGTATTTGCTACATCACTGGCAACCGCAGTATTTCCAACATTATCAGAAAAAGTTTCACTTGGTAAAATCGATGATTTTTCAAGGTATATTGCCAAAGGAATTAGAACAATAATTTTTATTTTAATCCCAGCCAGTATAGGTATCATTCTTTTAAGAGCACAAATAGTAAGAGTGATATTGGGTTCAGGTCATTTTGGCTGGCAGCAAACAGTTGATACTGCTAATACTTTAGGATTTTTTGCCATCTCACTTGTTGCGCAAGGACTAATCCCATTATTTGCCCGTTCCTTTTATGCACTTCATAATACAAAAACCCCGACAATAATTAGTATTGTATCAATTATATTTTCAATTATATTAGGTTTAATATTTGTTAAAACCCAAGGGGTTTTAGGTTTAGCATTGGCATTTACAATTGGTAGTTTTCTTAATGCGATATTACTTTATTTTTATCTAAGAAAGAAGGCACAACAGCTTATTACTCAGGAAAAAAATACTGCAATATTCACTTTAAAAATATTATTTTCAAGTGCGATTATGGCAGCAGTTATTCAAATAACGAAAATTTTAGTAGAACCATCTATTGATATGACTAGAGGTTGGGGTGTTTTAGTTCAATTAATCTGCGCAATTGTTATTGGATCATTAGTTTATTTCTTATTAACATGGGTTCTAAAATGCGAAGAATTCGGTGAATTAAAAGAGATTATATTAACTCGCTTTAAGTTATCGAGTTCTAAAAATAAACCATCTGATAGTGTTTCTGGATTCAATGAACACTAATGGTTCGGATGTCGGATATCAGAAGTCAGAGGTCGGATATAGATAACAACGATAGATTTACACTTGTTGTCATTCCGTATAGGTTCGTAATCGAAACCTGATACGGAATCTAGATTCCCGACCCAACCTTCACATAAAGTTTCGGTGGACAAGTGTCGAACCGCTTCGCTTTCGGCTCGAGAATGACATTAAAGATAATTTCTATTGACTTTCTCTATACGGGGCACAGCAAGTTCAGGATGACGTAGTATGAAGCGCGTAAGTCATAGTTACAATATAAAAATTGAATAATTGAGAAATTGAATAAAAATTAAAAACTGAAAATTAAAAATTGTTCTATAATCACCATCTCCAAGGTAAAAGATTAATTATATCGAGTGGATTTAATCCAGATGGTTCTATTTGTGTTGGTGTAGCAGTTTCAGTAACAGTTGGTGATGGCTCTGGTTCTGGTTTTTCAGTTTTTGCATCACTTTCAATACGTTCTGCTCTAACAATTAATCGTCGTAAATTAGTTCCCACTGGCACACAGGTCATTAAACTTACAATTGGTCTATCAACCGAATCAAGAACATCTACTTGTTTGGGTTTAACCTCAAGTTTTTCATAAACTCGATAAATATATACTTTATCTTCATATGCTAGAGCTACTTCATCACCTACATCTAATTGATTTAAATTAGCAAAAACTGTTTTATAGTTTCCCTTATCCCACCAATAATAGGAGCTATGACCAGACATAAAAACATTGCTATCTGATTCATTCGGTAACCCTGTTCCATTATAATGGACAATTCCATTTTGTAGATTTTTCATCATTACATCTTCATCAGGCGGGGAATTCCAGATTATTGGCACCTTTTTATCCAATTTCGGGATTATTAGATGATTGTTTTCTAAATCAGTTATATCAATTGAATAATCAGGTTTTGCTGGTTCAGATTCAGGTATAATGGGTTTATCAGTTTCCAGAGCACTTTTGATGGTAGATAAAAATAGATCCGATGAGTTATCAATATTTTCCGGAATTTCAATTGTTTGTGGTTCATCCTTTTTACCGAGATGATTAAGCCAATACTTGATTTTTTCATATTGGGCGGGAAAAGTTAAGAATAAATAAACAAAAACAAAAACACCAGCAAAAATTCCAATTGCTTTTAAAATTGAAATTAATAAAGATGTTTTTTGGGGAGATTGAATTTCTTGTTGGGCGGGTAGTTCTTCAGCAGGTTTTTGGATTTTTTCCTGCTCTGATTTGTAAATATCCACTGCTTTCTTATCTTTTTGAGATTGAAAATTACTAATATCTTGAGAAATATCAGAATTAGATTTATTTTTCAATCCAACATCACCACTACCCCAAGTTTGGTCAATTGATTGTTTATTCCCGCCACCCGGCGGCTGTATATTATTCATTCTATTCTATTATACCTTAAATTATTGATTTTTTTAAGTACTATACCTAGAAAAAGTGATAAAACTATGTTATTATCAACCTTAAGTTGAGATTATTATGATTATTAAAGAAAATATTCGTAACTTTTGTATTATTGCTCATATTGATCATGGAAAGTCAACACTTGCTGACCGTTTTTTAGAATTAACAAAAACAGTAGAAGCTAGACAGATGAAAAATCAATATTTAGATACAATGGAATTGGAAAGGGAACGAGGAATTACCATTAAACTGCAACCCGTCAGAATGCTTTATAAAGCATCGCCGACTAACGCCGACTGTACGCTGACTGACGTAGACAATAAATTACTTTATGAAGATTTAACTTATAAAATCAGAGGTGTTGCTTTCAAGGTGAAAAAAACTATTGGGTTAGGACATAAAGAAAATGTTTATCAAAATGCCTTAGAAGAAGAATTCAAAAATCAAGGATTAAATATTCAAAGAGAAAAGAGAATAGATATTATTTATAATGATAAAAAAATAGGTGTATATCAACCAGATTTTGTTATTGATAATAAAGTCATTGTAGAGATAAAAGCCCTACCTTTTATCGGTAAAAAGGAAGAAAAACAAATTTGGTCATATTTAAAGGGTTCAAAATATAAACTATTATTACTGATTAATTTTGGTTCTGACGATATTTATTTTAAAAGAATTATTTACGACAAAGTACGTATTTGTCCGCGTGAGTCAGTGTTTAGTCCGCGTAAGTCCGCGCAAGTTGAATATATATTCAACTTGATTGATACACCTGGTCACGTTGATTTTTCCTATGAAGTTTCTAGATCTTTAGCGGCAGTAGAAGGCGCAATACTTTTGGTTGATGCTACTCAAGGAATCCAAGCCCAGACATTGGCAAATTTACATCAGGCAAAAAATCAAGGTTTGGATATTATTCCAGCAATAAACAAAATTGATCTTCCAGCAGCAGATTCAGAAAAAGTATCCAAAGAAATTCAATCAGTGTTAAAAGTTAGCGAGGATCAAATAATAAAAATTTCTGCCAAGACAGGAGAAAATGTAGAACAAGTTTTAGAAGAAGTAATCAAAAAAGTAAGATCGCCAAAAGGTGATGAAAATTTAACTCGCGCTTTAATTTTTGATTCAATATATGATGAATATAGAGGGGTGATAGCGTATGTAAGAATTGTTGATGGAGAAATTTTTGCATCGGATCAAATTAAAATGTTAGCAACAGGCGCATCTGACGAAGTACTTGAAGTAGGTAAATTTAGTCCGAAATTAACCCCTTGTGAAAAGCTATCAGTAGGGGATATAGGTTATGTGGTGACTGGATTTAAGGATATCAATAAATGTCAAGTCGGCGACACGCTAACAATTTTGAATTCAAAAAATTTAAATAAAATTAAAAATTATAAACTAAAAACTAAAAATTTTGATGTGAGTCCCCTACCTGGATATAAAAAAATCAAACCAATGATTTTTGCCAGCATCTATACTGCAACAGGAGAAGTCAACAAATTAAGAGATGCTTTAGGTAAACTAAAATTAAATGATGCTTCCCTGTCTTATGAACCAGAAAATTCAAAGGTCTTCGGTTTCGGATTTGAATGTGGATTTTTAGGGTTGCTACATATGGAAATTATTAAAGAAAGATTAGAACGTGAGTATGATCTCGATTTAATTATTACCACTCCCCAAGTAAAATATAAAATTATTGATCAAGTTTCTGGCAAAGAAATTTCTAATCAACTATTTAACCAATCAACTAATCAACTAATTCAGGAGCCGTGGGTTAAATTAGATATTATTACCCCTCAAATATATATTGGTCAGGTTATGGAATTGGCACAAAAATCTCGAGCAAAATATTTATCCACAAATTATTTAGCAGACAGAGTATTATTAAAGTATGAAGCTCCCCTAGCTTCAGTTATTATCAATTTTTACGATCGATTAAAAAGTGTCTCGGCGGGTTATGCTTCCATGAATTATGAGATGATAGGATATCGAGCTGGTGATTTAGTGAAAATGGATATATTAATTGCCGGCGATAAAATTGATGTACTTTCGCAAATTGTTCATAAGAAAGAACTACACTCAAAAGCTCATCGAATTGTCAAAAGATTAAAAGAATTAATACCTCGTCAAATGTTTCAAGTATCAATTCAGGCAGCAGTTGGTGGCAAAATTCTAGCACGGGAAAACATCACAGCATTAAAAAAAGATGTTACAGCACATCTTTA
>DAOVQR010000086.1 GCA_030628575.1 bacterium | reverse complement strand
TTAATAATAAAAAAATCATTATCGTTTTAACAATTTTACTAATTATTGCCATCGGGGCAGCGGTTTATTTTGGTTATTTTAAGGATAAAACTAAAAAAATCACTAGCAAACAGACACCTAAAGTGGAAGATCAAGTTACTGCTGCTGATGGAAAAGTTAAATCAGGTTTTATCGGTGGCAAAAAGTCGTTTACTGATGCTTCAGATAGTTATTCCCTTGAATTTTCTAAAGATTGGGTGGTGGTCGGTAAAGATAAATTGAGTTCAACAGGAGCAAATTACAATGTGGCAATAATCAATAAGAATGATCCAACTATATTTATTGGTATTAATGGGCCTCAGGAAAAAGATAAAGATTATGAATCTGATTTAGTAGGTTTAATGAATGCATTGATTGCCAAGCTTAAAGAAGGTAGAGAAAACTATAGTTTTGAAGTAATAGAGCAAGATTTTGGTACTAATGACAAATTTTCCTATACATATTTAGTTAGTAAAATTTCTTCTGAAGAAGCTGGCAAAACTGTTTATCAAATGCAAAAAAATATTATTTCATCCGATAAGTTATTTGTTTTTACCGCTTCCTGCTCTGAAGATAAATTTGAAGATTACGAAAAAGATCTAAAAGAAATCATTGATAGTTTTGAATTGAAATAAAAAAACTTTTATGTTGTGGAAAACTTTTAATTTGACAACTTCTTCAACTTAGATATAATAAATCTAGACAATTAAATATTTATATAAATAGGGAGGGGTATCTAAGTAAAAGATACTAATTTATTTTTGGAGGTATTCAAATGGACAAGAACAAGATTATTCTTTACATTCTTTACGGATTATTAATCGTAGTATTGGGTTATGCGGTTTATGCAACTCAAGGTTTTGGTTTGTGGAAAAATGCCGACACATCTTCTAGTAGCAGTTCTGGCAAAACACAAGCAGTATTTTTAAGTAATGGTCAGGTTTATTTTGGTGAGCTTTCTGGTATGAATTCTCAATTTCCTACACTTAAAAATATTTTTTATTTGAAAGTGCAAAAACCAATTCAACCAAAATCAGAAGATGAGCAGGGAAAATTGACATTGGTAAAACTTGGCAATGAAATTCATGGACCAGTTGATGAAATGAAAATTAATCGCGAACACATTTTATTCGTAGAAGATCTTAAAGATGACGGTAATGTGATGCAATCAATTAAAAAGTATGAAGATCAAGGACCAACTACTACAGAACCAGTATCAACCACCCAACCTGCGATAGAAGAATAAAATATTCTAAATCAAAAAAGATTTCTCGAAAGGGATCTTTTTTGATTTCTTGAATTTTTAATTTACAATTTCTAATTTTTATTCAATTTTTAATGACAAAATGATAAAAAAGAGATAAGCTATAATTATGAGTTATGCATTAAGTACTCCAGTGCAATATCTAAAAGGTGTTGGTCCAAAAATGGCCAAGAAATTGGCTAATATTGAAATTAAAGAGATTAAAGATCTTTTATACTATTTTCCCCGTACTTACATTGATTTTAATCAAATTATGCCTATTAAACGTTTAAGGATAGGCGATACAGCAATTATTAAAGCAAAGGTTTTGTCAATTTCCAACCACAGATCACAGAGAAAAAGAATGGTGATTACCAAAGCAAAATTAGAGGAGGTGAGCGGGGAGGGTTCATCTGAGATAACTGCCGTTTGGTTTAATCAACCATTTCTAATTAATTTTTTGAAATCGGGTAGTATTTGGTATTTTTATGGAAAAATAAATTATGACTTTAACCTTCGAAAAAAAATACTACTCTCCCCTACTTTCGAAAAAAAATCAGCGATATTACCAATATACCCGTTAACTGAAGGCATCACTTCAAAATATTTAAGAAAACTCATCGCTCCCCTGCTATCAGAGAATTTATCACTCCCCGACTTTCTTCCAGATTTTATTATTGATGATTATCATTTGATGAATATTAACCAAGCAGTTAGAGAAATCCACTTTCCCATTTCTCAACAAAAATTATCTCAAGCTCGTAATTGTTTAGCTTTTGATGAAATGTTTTTGATTATTTTAAGATTGCTTTTGACTAGAAAGGATATTTCTGTTCAAAAGGCAGCAAAGATTAAAATTAATAAAAAACTCTTAATCAAATTTGTCAAAGGTCTTCCTTATCAACTAACCAATGCCCAAAGAAAAGCTTCTTGGGAAATTATCAATGATCTGGCAAAATCAGTACCAATGAATCGTCTACTTGAAGGTGATGTTGGATCAGGAAAAACTGTTGTCGCCTTAATGGCAGCATTAAATACCATCGAATCAAATTATCAGGTTCTTTGGATGGCACCAACAGAAATTTTAGCAACACAACATTTTCAGACAGCTCGGCAATTATTAAAAAAATTCGATATTCAAATTAGTATTATTACATCAAAAAAGATTGAAATTTCAGATAAAAAAATATTTTCTAATAAGCTACAAGCTAAAAGCTATGCGCTACAAGCTAATTTAATCATTGGTACTCATGCATTAATCCAAAAGGACTGTAAATATAAAAATATTGGTTTAGTGATTATCGATGAACAGCATCGTTTCGGAGTGAAGCAGCGAGCGGAGCTCGCTGCTCACCAATCAACACAGGCAGACACACCAATAGACACAAATAATACCAGCACTGCGCTCCGTAGTGAGTCTTACTCTACTACTGGAGTAAATCAGTGTAATAAATCTCAAAATTCAAAATTAGCTCCCCATTTTCTCAGTATGACTGCCACTCCGATTCCTCGTACTTTGGCTTTATCAATTTATTCTGATTTGGATATTTCCATTCTCGATGAAATGCCCAAAAACCGTAAAAAAATTATTACTCGTTTAGTTGATCCAGTTAATCGAGACAAAGCATATCGATTTATCCGCGATCAGGTAAAATTAGGACGTCAGGTTTTTATTATTTGTCCATTAATTGAAGAAAATAGTAACCCCAGTAGTAGAGCCCCGCACGAGAGCAAGCTTCATACGGGACAGGCGCCGCTCACTACGGGGCGAAGCAAACAACTTGTAATAAGTAACAAGTTATTTGATTTAGACAGAAAATCAGTTAAAGAAGAGTATAAAAAACTATCAAAACAAATTTTTCCAGATTTAAAAATTTCTATGTTGCACGGGAAAATGAAATCAAATGAAAAAGAAAAAATTATGTCAGATTTTTCCCAAAGCAAAACAGATATTTTAGTTTCTACTTCAGTTGTTGAAGTTGGAATTGACGTTCCTAATGCTACAATAATAATGATTGAAGATGCCGAACGTTTTGGTTTAGCGCAACTGCATCAATTTCGCGGTAGAGTTGGAAGAGGTCAGTATCAATCATATTGCTTACTTTTTACCAATAACTTATCAAATCAGGTAAAAAACAGGTTAGATAAATTAGTGGTATGTTCTGATGGTTTTAAATTAGCCCAAGAGGATCTGGAACTAAGAGGTTCGGGAGAATTAGTAGGTAATGCACAATCAGGTCTATTAGATTTGAAAATGGCTAAGTTAACTGATATAATTTTAATGAAGAAAGTTCATCAAGCAGCTGAGCAAGTTATTGTTAAAGGAATTGATAGATATTCTGAATTAACTAAAAAATTAGCCGAATTTGAATCAACTAGACATCTTGAGTAAATTTTTAATTTTGAATTATAAATTTTAAATTTAAGATATAATGATGGATAAAATAATCGAAAAATACAAGTTGTATATAGGTTTCTTTTTAATATTTGCAATTATATTGGGAGGTGTGGTTCTTTTATGGCAAAAAGATATTTTGAATGATTTGTCCCAAAAGTTAAAATCTACAGAGCAAGTTGAACTGGAAAACTATCAAAAAGAAAATCAAGATTTGAGAAAAGAAATTACGAAACTTGAAGGGAAAATTTCACAAATAGAATCAGAAAAAGAAGTTTTGGGCGCGCAAACGGATGCTTCAGGTGAAAAAATAAATATCAACACTGCTGATGCGGTTGAACTTGATAAACTGCCAGGAGTGGGTCCAGCTCGTGCACAGTCAATAATTGATTATCGACAGAAGACAGGCGGGTTTAAAACAATAGAAGAAATTCAAAATATTAAAGGAATAGGTCCAGCAACATTTGCTAAAATGGCAAATATGATAATTGTGGAATGAAATACAAAATAACAAATTATAAAAGCGTAAAACGTAAAG